>NZ_JBPAOE010000051.1:126465-204635 GCF_054051265.1 Vibrio sp. C8 | reverse complement strand
GGTGAATCTGCACCAGCAGACGAGCTATTCAAGATGTTCGGCTTCACTGTTGAAAACGTGGTTGAGAAAGCTAACGAGCTACTGGCTTAATCAAATACGATAAAAAAATCCCCGCTACAGTGCGGGGATTTTTTTAGGTGAAATAAATGGTTGGATCATCTCTGTTAAGGGTGCGCTTTACGCCGTCATCGGTTAATATCTGTGCCACGAAGTTTTAGTCGGTTGATGGTACGGATGTTAAGAGTCGCAATAAATGGATTCGGGCGAATTGGGCGTAATGTGTTACGCGCTGTCTACGAAAGTGGCAAAGCTCAGCAGATAAAAGTCGTTGCTGTAAATGAGTTGGCTCAGCCTGAGGCGATGGCACATTTGCTACAATACGACACCAGTCATGGTCGTTTTGGTAAAAAGATTTCTCACGATCAAGAACATTTATATGTTCATCATGATAATGGTGAGTTTGACCGTATCCGAATTCTTCACTCTTCAGACATTCATCTATTGCCTTGGCGAGATCTTGAAGTCGATATCGTTTTAGATTGTACAGGCGTTTATGGCTCTAAAGCTGATGGAGAAGAACACATTGCAGCTGGCGCTAAAAAGGTACTGTTTTCTCACCCAGGTGCGGCTGATCTTGATAACACCGTTATTTATGGCGTAAATCACGAAACTCTGACCGCTGACCATCATATTGTTTCTAATGGTTCCTGTACCACTAATTGTATTGTGCCAATCATAAAAGTGCTGGATGAAACCTTTGGCATTGAGTCTGGTACGATTACAACGATTCATTCCTCAATGAATGACCAACAAGTTATCGATGCCTATCACAGTGATTTACGTCGTACCCGATCGGCAAGTCAATCTATTATCCCTGTTGATACAAAATTACATAAAGGGATTGAAAGAATATTTCCGAAATTTTCTAACAAATTTGAGGCGATTTCGGTACGAGTTCCAACAGTAAATGTTACTGCGATGGATTTGAGTGTCACTATTAACGCAAATGTGAAAGTTAATGACGTAAATCAAACCATGATAGAGGCATCTCAGTGTACATTACACGGCATTGTTGACTATACTGAATCACCGCTCGTATCCATCGATTTTAATCACGATCCGCACAGTGCGATTGTTGATGGCAGCCAAACTCGAGTGAGTAACGGACATCTTGTGAAGATGCTTGTTTGGTGTGATAACGAGTGGGGGTTTGCTAACCGAATGCTTGATACCGCGTTAGCAATGCAGGCTGCAAAGTAGTTACTTTTGGGCGGCGAAATTATTTATTTTATAACTTGAAATAAATATCTCGTGCCCCATATTAGTATGCAGTTTATGATTTTACAGGCTCGGCAGGATAGCCGGGCTTACAGAAACTTTTCTTTTTAATATTTGAGAGGACAAACCATGTCTGTAATCAAGATGACTGACCTGGATTTAGCAGGTAAACGTGTATTTATCCGTGCTGACCTAAACGTACCTGTGAAAGATGGCAAAGTGACATCTGATGCACGTATTCTAGCTTCACTACCAACTATCAAACACTGTATTGAAGCTGGCGCGAAAGTAATGGTGACATCTCACCTAGGTCGTCCAACTGAAGGTGAATATGCGGAAGAGTTCTCTCTACTACCTGTTGTTAACTACCTAAAAGACTCGCTAGAGTGCGAAGTAAAACTTGCGAAAGATTACCTAGATGGCTTAGAGCTAAATGCTGGTGAGCTAGTTGTTCTTGAAAACGTTCGCTTCAACAAAGGCGAGAAGAAAAACGAAGAAGAACTATCTAAGAAGTACGCTGCGCTATGTGACATTTTCGTAATGGACGCATTCGGCACTGCACACCGAGCTCAAGCTTCAACTCACGGTGTTGGTATGCACGCACCTGTAGCTTGTGCTGGTCCTCTTCTTGCTGCTGAACTTGAAGCACTAGGTAAAGCAATGGATAAACCAGAGCGTCCACTAGTGGCTATCGTTGGTGGTTCTAAAGTTTCTACTAAACTAACAGTTCTAGAATCTCTTTCTAAAATTGCTGACCAACTTGTTGTTGGTGGCGGCATCGCGAACACATTCATCGCAGCAGCTGGTCACAACGTAGGTAAGTCTCTATACGAAGCAGACCTTATCGAAACAGCTCAAAAACTAATGAAAGAGTGTTCAATTCCAGTTGCTACTGACGTTGCATGTGCGAAAGCATTCGACGAAAACGCAGAAGCTGAAATTAAGAACGTTGCTGATGTTCAAGATGACGACATGATCTTCGACCTAGGTCCAGATTCGACTGCGGCTCTTGCTGAAATCATTGGTAATGCAAAGACTATTCTTTGGAACGGCCCTGTAGGTGTATTCGAGTTCAAGAACTTCGAAGCGGGTACTAAAGGTATTTCAGAAGCTATCGCTAAATCTACAGGTTTCTCTGTAGCAGGTGGTGGTGATACGCTAGCGGCTATCGACAAGTTCGGTATCAAAGCGGATGTTTCTTACATCTCTACTGGTGGTGGTGCATTCCTTGAGTTCGTTGAAGGTAAAGTACTTCCAGCGGTAGCAATGCTTGAAGAGCGTGCGAAAGCATAATTAATTTAACAAGAGCGGGAAATTCCCGCTCTTTCGTTTGCTGCAGTGTGAGTTTGAATCTGTTAAACTTCACCCGTTTGTGAGCAAACGTTTGCAAGAATTTAAACTTACCGTTTTTATTTTTAAAACGACAGAAAATAGGATCAAATCCATGTCTAAGATCTTCGATTTCGTAAAACCTGGTGTTATCTCTGGTGATGACGTACAAAAAGTATTTCAAGTAGCTAAAGAGAACGGCTTCGCACTTCCTGCAGTTAACTGTGTAAACACAGATTCTGTGAACGGTGTACTTGAAGCGGCTGCTAAAGTTAAAGCTCCTGTTATCGTTCAATTTTCTAACGGTGGCGCTGCTTTCTTTGCAGGTAAAGGCGTTAAACTTGAAGGTCAAGGTACACAAATTCTTGGTGCTGTAGCTGGTGCAAAATACGTTCACGCTGTTGCTGAGTCTTACGGTGTGCCTGTAATTCTTCACACTGACCACGCAGCTAAGAAACTACTACCTTGGATCGACGGCCTACTAGACGCGGGTGAAGAGTTCTTCGCTCAAACTGGTAAACCATTATTCTCTTCTCACATGCTGGACCTTTCTGAAGAGTCTCTAGAAGAGAACGTTGAAACATGTGCTAAGTACCTAGAGCGCATGGCTAAAATGAACATGACAATCGAGATCGAACTTGGTTGTACTGGTGGTGAAGAAGACGGCGTTGATAACTCTGATATGGACGCTTCTGAGCTTTACACTTCTCCTGAAGATGTAGCATACGCGTACGAAAAACTAAGCGCTGTTAGCCACCGTTTCACTATCGCGGCTTCTTTCGGTAACGTACACGGCGTATACCAAGCGGGTAACGTTGTTCTTACTCCAACAATCCTACGTGATTCTCAAGCATACGTTTCTGAGAAATTTGGTCTTCCAGCTAACTCTCTAAACTTCGTATTCCACGGTGGTTCTGGTTCTTCTGAAGAAGAAATCAAAGAGTCTATCTCTTACGGTGTTATTAAAATGAACATCGATACAGATACACAGTGGGCAACTTGGGATGGTATCCGTACTTACGAAGCAGAAAATCACGATTACCTACAAGGTCAAATCGGTAACCCAACTGGCGAATCTGCTCCGAACAAGAAATACTACGATCCACGTGTATGGCTACGTGCCGGTCAAGCTTCTATGGTTGCTCGTCTTGAGAAAGCATTCGCAGACCTTAATGCAGTAGACGTACTATAATCTAGATTTTTAGATGATAGATTAAGCCCGCTCATCAGAGCGGGCTTTTTTCTTGTCTAAGAGACAGAAAAGCTATTTTTTTCAAAGCACTGGCAGAATGTGAATTTATTGCTTAATCTGATACAGGATCTAAATAGATGGAATAACCTTTTGCTTAGTAGTTTGCAAAAAGCTGACTTTGCAAGAAGTTATTAGTCATATCATAAACGTCCCACAGTGAGTGAAAAGTAGCAGTGCAGATTTGTAATGCCAGATAAGCTCAGTTAGTAAAATAATCTATTGTAAAATATTAAAAGTTTCAGAGGGTAAGAAAGTATGGCTGGTGAATCGTTGGATATGGATGCTCCAATTGCTGATGGATTGCATAAGGTGAGTGACTGGATTAATAATAATTCAGATTTATTAATTCAATATGGGGTAAATATTGTTTCGGCAATTCTTATCCTAATCATTGGTAACCTTGTAGTAAAAGCTGTTGCGGGAAGTGTCGCTAAGGTTTTGCATAAGAAAGAGATGGATAAGGCTGTCGTTGAGTTTATACACGGCCTTGTTCGTTACGTTCTATTTGTAATTGTTTTGATTGCAGCGTTAAGCCGCGTAGGTGTCGAGACGACATCTGTCGTTGCGGTTATTGGTGCCGCTGGTTTAGCTATCGGTCTTGCTCTGCAAGGATCGTTATCTAACTTCGCTGCTGGTGTACTTATTGTTGGCTTCCGTCCGTTCAAGTCGGGTGATTATGTAGAAGTTGCTGGGGTTGCAGGCTCAGTAGAAGCGATTCAAATTTTCCAAACGGTCCTAAAAACCCCTGACAACAAAATGGTCGTTGTACCAAACGGTGCAATCATCGGTGGTTCAATTGTTAACTATTCCCGTCACGCTACTCGTCGTGTTGATTTAGTGATTGGTGTTTCTTATAAAGCGGATCTTAAATTAACTAAAAAAGTGATTCGTGAAACATTAGAAAAAGACTCACGTATTCTGAAAGATCCAGATATCACGATTGGTGTATTGGCACTAGCCGATTCTTCAGTGAACTTTGTTGTACGCCCTTGGTGTAAAACAGAGGAATATTGGGGAGTTTACTTCGATTCAATGCAAGCGATTAAAGAAGCGTTGGATGCGAACGGTATTGAAATCCCATTCCCGCAGATGGACGTGCATCTCAACAAAATCGATTAAAATCGATGATGAATCTAAAAACGGAGGCAGTGGCCTCCGTTTTTTTATGGTCGGCTTGTTGCACGGCCGTTTATTAACTGCTCCATTGAATATAGAGACTTTTGGCTAACGCAAAAGCGATGATGAACATCATGGTTGCTACGATTAAGTCGATGACTTTCTTAGTCTTAGGTTTAGATAAAACAGGCGCCAATTTAGCTGCTCCAATGGATAAGCCATAGAACCAAACAAAAGAGGCCGTCATAGTACCCAATGCAAAGGAAAGGCGATCACTTCCTTCAAATTGTCCGCCAATTGAGCCAAGAATAACCACTGTATCTAAATAGAGATGTGGGTTTAAAACAGTAACCGCAAGTGCACCTAATATCACTGCTCGTCGACCTCGAGCTAGCTTCTGAGGCTGGCTTTCTTGTGCGTCAGAACTTTGCAATGCTGCTTGAACAGAAAGCCAGCCATAAAAAGTCAGAAATGCAATTCCACCCAGAGTAACCACGGTCAGCAGCGTCTCATTTTGAGAAAGCAGTGCACCACCACCAAAAATACCTAAAGAAATAAAGAACACATCCATCACGCTGCAAATTGTTGCTGTAGTGAGGTGATGGTTTCTCTTGATGCCTTGGTTTAACACATAAGCATTTTGTGCCCCTATGGGGATAATCATTGTCGCACCCAGGCTAAACCCTTGTAACAGTATCCAAAAATTCATAGTCGTTCTTTAAGGCCTAAGTTAATAAATGTTGAATGAAAAATACGCCATAGATAATTAGAAATAAAACTAATAATATTAATGCGTCATTAGAATAACTTATGGTGAAAACGGTGCGTGGATTAGATTATCGATGGCTTGAAGCTTTAGATCAGATTATTTTGCAAAGAAGCTTTGAGAAAGCTGCTGCAGTATTATGCGTGTCGCAATCAGCGGTATCACAAAGAATTAGGCAGTTAGAAAAGTGGCTTGCTCAGCCTGTACTCGTAAGGGAGAACCCACCAAGAGTAACACCAGCAGGGCAAAAGCTGCTTGGGCTTTATCGTCAGGTTTGTGTGTTGGAGCAGGACATTTTGCCAGATCTCAGCAATGATATTGGTGAAAAACCTATCTCTATTTCTATTGCAACCAATGCTGACAGTTTAGCCACTTGGTTGTTACCAGCTATTGCTGAGGCAATGAAACAAAGTAATTTGGAAATTCATCTGGTTGTCGATGATGAGCGTAGAACCCTGGATAAACTTAAGAATGGAGAAGTGATTGGGGCGATCAGTCAGTCGTCTAGAACTTTGCCAGGTTGTAACGCAGTCCTGCTCGGTGATATGCCTTACTTGTGTGTCGCATCACCCAGATTTTATCGTCGCTATTTTACGCAGGGAGTTAGCATACACGCTTTACAAGCTGCACCAGCTGTCGCTTACGACAGGCAAGATTTTATCAATGAGCGTTTTGTTTACGACAGTTTTGGTTTTGAAATGGTCAGTGAAGTTAAACACACAGTTGGCAGCTCTGAAGCTTGTGTAAAAGCCGCGGTAGCGGGGTTCGGCTATTGCATGATCCCAAAAATCCAAATCACTGAAGAACTGGAACAAGGGTTACTGATGGATATAACGCCTGGCAAGTATATTGATCAGAAGCTTTATTGGCATCATTGGCAGTTGGAAACGGGAAGCTTGAAGAAATGTTCTCAAGCTCTAGTTGGATATGCCAGAAGAAACTTACCACAGTGAACATGTCAAAATTGTGTGATTTACATACACTGAGGCTAGGACTGAAATCTTTTTCATCTATTATTGAGCAATAGCTTGTAAATTAGGGAAATGAAATGAAAGCACTTTCTGTAATGGTTTTAGTAGTATTGAGTACAATTTCAATGGTGGCTCAAGCCCAGGAGTTTGACTTTCCGCATGTGGCGACGTCCGGTTATGGTGAAGTTATCGCGACACCAGATATGGCGCAGTTTTCAGTCAAAGTGGTCGAAATTACAATGAATGCGGAACAAGCTAAAGAGAGTGTTGACAACATAATTACTTCGTTTATTAAACGCCTTACTCAAGCCGGTGTTAAAGAGTCTCAAATAACCAGTTCAAACCTCTACTTAACTCCTCAATATCATTATCCTAAAACCGGTAAGCCTGAACTTGTTGGTTATCGAGCAATTAGAAATGTCTCTGTTGACGTCGATGATTTATCTAAATTGAATGAGTATTTGGATATAGCTCTGGAAGAGAAAATTAATCAAGTCGACGATATTCAATTAAAAGTTCGCGATGAAGAAAAATATCAGCAACAAGCGCGCATGGCTGCCATTAAAGATGCTCAACAGAAAGCGCAGTCTTTAGCTGAGGGATTCGGACGTGAATTAGATGGTGTGTGGCGTATCGACTACAATGCACCAATGAGAAAAGCGGTACTGACCAGAGCTGCAACATTTAGCGAAGACTCAGCAGTCAGCAACAGCTATCAAGATTCCACCATTATTATCCGAGACAATGTAAGCGTTATATATAAGCTTAACTAAATGGTAATTAATTGATAATTATCGTAATAATATGCGACGTTTTTAACATTTTTAAATGAGTGGAAGATTACTTAGGCGCTACTTTTTTATTCAGATTACTATCAATGGTGATATAATGCGCGCCTTTGCTTTTGCCGCTATTTGTCAGTCTGGGTTATGAGATATTCAAAAATTATTGTCGCTTTTCTCATAGCTTGTGCCTTAGCCACAGCGTGTATTGTTACTTTCTACTCTTATCGATATGATCACGTTCAAAAAATAAGTAATCAGCGTTCTATACGTGAAGCCATTAACCAACTTTCTTACAGCGAGCAAGAATACCGCAATTTAAGGGATCAGGTCTTTTCGACCATTTCTCTTTTAAGCCACGGACGTAGCGCTTATAACTATGTTGAATCTCCAAGCTTAGTCACTCGTAATCAACTTCAAATGGCATTAGCTTCTGCGGCCAATGGTCAGAAATGGTTTGATGGCGTGGGTTTTATTGATGTGAAAGGTATAGATACAGTTCACGTTGAGTACCTGCCGAGTATCCACAAAACCAAAGCGTTAGATGACGTAGTAGACATTTCTCAAACGCCATTTTTTCAATACGCGCAATCATTATCGGACAATGACATTGGTGTATGGGCGGAAGAGTTAACTAATGACTCAGATACTTTTTCTAAACCTTATACACCAATCATACAAATCATAGCTCCTGTTTCCGTTTTTGGTACTCGCAAAGGCTACATAGTGATTTCAGTCGATATGTCGATGATGGTTGATAAGCTGAATTACGCACCTAAAAATGATTTGACACCCGCGATTGTTGGTAGCAATGGGTATATGGTGACAGGAAAAAGCATGTTGCCTTTCTATGGTGATATGTCTAATCAATATCACGGATTCGACCTCGCTACCTTTTTCCCGAAAACTTGGGAGTTAATGCAAGCACAACCATCTGGTCACGACTATCTGATGGAAGATACGAACCTTATTGTGTTTAAGCCGATCGATAAGTTCTTTGGTCAGAACATTCATTTGGTTATTCGTTTTACTCCTAAGCAACTCAATGATCGAGCAAGACATGATCTGAATGATGTCGTTAAAGAGGGATTCTTTGTCTTTATGATCATGTTGGTTTTTGCTCTGCCAACGGTTTCTATGTCATTGCATTATTATCATCGGAATATCGACAGTAAGCTTGCTCGTGCTGCTCTGGATGGTATGACTGCGGTGATGATTTCAGACAAATCTCATCAAGTGATCATGGTGAACAAAGAGTTTGAAATTATGATTGGCTTAACCAGCAAAGAGGTTCGTGGCCACAACGCTCTTAAAACCTTGCTCAGCCACAATGGAATGGAGTTTATTCTGAAGGTACTTGAACAAGTTGATCAGAATAATCTCTGGGAAGGCGAAGTTGAATGTGTGACGCCAGAAGGTCAGTTGCTGACGACAATTATGAGAATTCAGGCAATCATTGAAGCCGGAAAAGTTAGTTATTACATCACGTCGATAGTCGATATTTCTGAACGAAAAGAACTGGAGAACAGGCTCAGAGAATTGAGTGAGAAAGATTCACTTACTCATCTCTGGAATCGACGAAAATTCGAAAGAGAACTCATGCTACAGACTCAGCTGGTAGAACGATACCCAGATGAATACACAGTCTGCCTATGCTTAATTGATATTGATTACTTTAAACGTGTTAATGATGAGCAAGGACATGATCAGGGTGATAAAGTGATCGTAAAAGTTGCGGATGTTCTCTCTGAAAAACTTCGAGCGACAGACTTTCTTGCTCGTATTGGCGGAGAAGAGTTTGCAGTGATAATGCCTCACACTTCAACCTCAGAGGCTCAGATGGTTGTTGAACGTTTAAGACAAGCTATTGAATTAGACGAAAGTCTAACTATCACCATAAGTGCCGGTATTTCCGACCTTTCCCAAGACAGCACTCGCTCTTATAAATGTGCAGATATCGCGCTTTATGAGTCTAAAACACTTGGTCGAAACCAAGTTTCTCTCTGCCTGACCACTGATGAAGTGGCTTGATGTCACATTTTTATTGCGCATCGACTAAAGTCTAATTTAAATTTTTACTTGAGCTAAACTGTACAATAAGTAAACTGTTGTTTTTTTCATCAGTAGTGATCCGGTTTTCCTCTAAATGGTTTTTACTCAGCTCGGCTTAGTAAAAATAAGGAAGCTAAACACTCTGGCAACATGAGGCAGGGTATGGTTAATCATTTTCTAGTGAGGCTGACGATTAGCTTTTTATTGGTACTCGGAATTAAATTAAGCGCGCTTTATTTTCTTCCTATGGTGTTACTGCTTAACACTCACCATAAAGAGTTTTTTGGTTGGTAAGTTCTTTAAGAATAACGATAAAAATATCTTAATAAAAAAGCCGGAGCAAATGCTCCGGCTTTTTAGTATTAATAAATTGTCTAATTAAAGAACGTGTACAGATGCAGTGTTAGTAGTACCTGAAGCCACTAGAGCACCAGAAACCATAACAACGATGTCACCTTTTTTGCCTAAACCAGACTCAAGAGCAATTTCTTTACCTTGACGGTAGAAGTCATCAGTACTTTCGTAAGCATTAACAACAACTGGAGTGATGCCTTTAGAAAGAACAAGCTGTGCAGCTGTTTTAGCGTTAGTTGTTACAGCGATGATGTTCGCAGTTGGGAAGTATTTACGAACTGAACGAGCAGATTTACCAGCTTCAGTAGCAACAACGATAAGTGGAGCCGCTAGTTTTTCAGCTGTATCTACAGCACCTTTACAAACTGCTTCAGTGATACGTAGACGTGGGCTGTCTAGACGAGAACCTAGTTCAGCTTTAAGTACAGAGTCCGTACGTTTAGCGATTTGCGCCATGATAGTTACCGCTTCAACTGGGTATTTACCTTTTGCTGTTTCGCCTGAAAGCATTACTGCGTCAGTACCGTCCATGATTGCGTTCGCAACGTCACCCGCTTCTGCACGAGTTGGACGAGGGTTTTTGATCATAGAATCAAGCATTTGAGTTGCAGTAATTACAACTTTACGTGCACGGTTACATTTCTCGATCATCATCTTCTGAGCGAAGATTACTTCTTCAGCAGGGATTTCAACACCTAAGTCGCCACGTGCAACCATGATCCCGTCAGATAGCTCAAGGATCTCATCAAAATTGTCCACACCTTCTTGGTTTTCAATTTTAGAGATAATTTGGATGTTTTCGCCGCCGTTTGCAGCAAGAACTTCGCGGATTTCTTTTACATCAGATGCTTTACGGATGAAAGAGGCAGCTACGAAGTCAACGCCTTGCTCACAACCAAACTTAAGGTCGCCTTTATCTTTTTCAGATAGAGCTGGTAGGTTTACTGAAACGCCAGGTAGGTTAACACCTTTGTTTTCGCCTAGTGCGCCGTTGTTTAGAACTTTACAGATAACGTCAGTATCAGTTGTAGAAACAACTTCCATTTCGATTAGACCGTCATCAACAAGGATAGTGTTACCTGCGCTTAGGTCTTTTGCGAAACCTGCGTAAGTTACTGCTACTTTGTCTTTGTTACCCACTACAGAAGTATCAGTAGTAAAAGTGAACTCTTGACCAGCCACTAGATCAACATCATCACCGTTTTCTAGTTTGATAGTACGGATTTCTGGACCTTTAGTATCCAAAAGGATTGCTAGTTGTTTACCAGTATTTTCCATAACTTTACGGAAGTTAGCGATACGAGTACCGTGCTCTACGAAATCTCCGTGAGAAAAGTTAAGGCGCATTACGTTCATGCCAGCATTAACAAGTTCTGTTAATTTTTCTACAGATTCAGTTTTAGGGCCAATCGTACATACGATTTTGGTCTTTTTCATGGAAGAGTCTCTCCGGTGAATATTATCAATTTGAAAGTTAATATATAGCTTAAGAATGGCCTCGATGGCGGCAAATTTATCTCTTCGTTACCACATTTCTCACTCGAGTACTGCTCACTCCAAAACTGAAAGTCTTACAACAGGTTTAGTCATTTTATGACTACCTATTGAGTACGTATTACCGTTTTAGTGTGATCTGTATCACCATGATTGGTGAAAATTACAAAAGTATCACACACCATTCTGTAATTTTTTTTCTTTAGGGTGCGAATTCTAACACCTAATCATTTCAATATCACTGCTTAAGAATTGTCTTAGGACAAGGTTTTAGCCAGAAATATTAATTTTTTAGTTCGAAATAAATAGACATAAAAGTTTCGTTTTGAATATAATAACTTTCGTTTCGTAACTTACTGTTGTCAATGTCATGTCAAAACGTAATACTCAGCTTAGAAGGCACACGATCGTTAACTTAGTTAACCAATTGGGTGAAGTCAGTGTTGAAGAGTTATCTACTCAGTTTGAAACATCAGAAGTCACTATCAGAAAGGACTTGGCATCACTAGAACAGAATGGTCAATTACTACGTCGTTATGGTGGCGCTATTGCCTTACCTAAAGAAGTGGTGAATGACGAACTAAACTCAAAAGTTTCAGTTCGAAAGGAAGCGTTAGCAAAAGCAGCAGCAAAACTGATTCGAGACCATAACCGTATTGTTATCGATAGTGGAAGTACAACCGCAGCACTGATTAATCAACTCAATGATAAGCACGGGTTGATCGTAATGACCAACTCACTGAATGTCGCGAATGCGTTAAATGAACTTGAAAGTGAACCTACATTGCTTATGACGGGCGGTACATGGGATACACACTCTGAGTCATTTCAAGGCAAAGTAGCGGAATTGGTGCTTCGTTCCTATGATTTTGATCAGTTGTTCATCGGTGCGGATGGCATCGACCTCGAACGAGGAACCTCGACATTTAATGAATTGGTCGGCTTGAGCAAGGTCATGGCAGAAGTTTCCAGAGAAGTGGTTGTTATGGTCGAGTCCGACAAAGTCGGCAGAAAGATACCGAACTTAGAACTGCCATGGGACGACATTGACGTTTTGGTAACCGATAAAGGGTTGTCTGAAGAACTGGTTGCAAAAATAGAATCTCATCAGGTTCGAGTGATTCGAGCCTAGACTGGGTCATTAAGACCCGAAAAATTTTAAATCCGCCTCTACTTTAAGGCTTTGCTTGCAGCCGTAGAGTGCACTCGATAAAAAAGAAATTGGAGTAATAACATGTGTGGAATTGTTGGCGCTGTTGCGCAGCGTGATGTGGCTGAAATTCTGGTTGAAGGTTTACGTCGTCTGGAATATCGCGGCTACGACTCGGCAGGTGTTGCGGTTGTTGATGCACAGAGCAACCTGACGCGCATTCGTCGTCTTGGTAAGGTTCAGGAGTTGGCTGATGCTGTGAACTCTGAACAAGTGGTTGGTGGTACAGGTATTGCGCATACTCGTTGGGCAACCCACGGTGTTCCTTCTGAAGTGAATGCTCACCCACATGTGTCTGGTGATATTGCTGTTGTTCACAACGGTATTATCGAAAACCACGAAGAGCTTCGTACTTTACTTCAAGAGCGTGGTTACGTCTTCGTTTCTCAAACCGATACAGAAGTAATTGCTCACCTTGTGGAATGGGAACTTCGCACTTCAGAAACACTTTTAGAAGCATTACAAAAAACAGCAACTCAGTTAGAAGGTGCATACGGTACGGTTGCGCTTGATCGTAAAGATCCTAGCCGCATTGTTGTTGCTCGTTCTGGTAGCCCAATTGTTATTGGTTTAGGTATCGGTGAAAACTTCCTGGCTTCTGACCAACTTGCGCTTCTAAGCGTAACACGTCGCTTTATGTTCCTTGAAGAAGGTGATGTGGCTGAAATTACTCGTCGCGATGTTACTATTTACGATCAAGCGGGCAAGCTGGTTGAACGTGAAGTGATTGAATCAAACATCGAGCACGATGCGGGTGATAAAGGCCAATACCGTCACTTCATGCAAAAAGAGATTTTCGAGCAACCAATGGCGCTGAAAAGCACTATGGAAGGCCGAATTACACATAACTCAGTGATCACAGAAAGTATTGGCGTGAATGCGGTTGAGATTCTTAAGAAGGTAGAACACGTTCAAATCATCGCGTGTGGTACTTCGTACAACTCTGGTATGGCGGCTCGTTACTGGTTTGAAGATATCGCTGGCGTTAGCTGTGACGTAGAGATCGCTTCTGAATTCCGTTACCGTAACTTTGTGACTCGTCCAAATAGCTTGTTAATTACGCTTTCTCAATCAGGTGAAACGGCAGATACACTTGCGGCGCTGCGTATTGCAAAAGAGAAAGGCTACATGGCAGCAATGACAATCTGTAACGTATCTGGCTCTTCGCTAGTTCGTGAATCTGATATTGCATTCATGACTCGCGCAGGAACTGAAATCGGTGTGGCTTCAACCAAAGCATTTACCACTCAACTTGCAGCAATGCTGATGCTGGTAACGGCAATTGGTAAAGAGCAAGGCCGCGTTGATGCAGCTAAAGAAGCAGAAATTGTTGAAGCGATTCATGCTCTTCCAGTTCAAATCGAAAGTGCATTAGCATTTGATAAGCAGATTGAAGCTCTAGCGGAAGACTTTGCAGATAAACATCACACATTGTTCCTAGGTCGCGGTGAGTACTACCCAATCGCTATGGAAGCAGCGCTGAAGCTGAAAGAGATCTCTTACATTCATGCCGAAGCGTATGCTGCAGGTGAACTAAAACATGGCCCATTGGCTTTGATTGACGCAGATATGCCAGTTGTGGTTATCGCGCCAAACAACGATTTGCTTGAAAAGCTGAAATCGAACGTTGAAGAAGTTCGCGCTCGTGGTGGTCTGTTATATGTATTTGCAGATGAGAAAGCAGGCTTTGAAGCGGACGATACTTTGAAAATCATCCCAATGCCGCACGTTAGCGAAATCACAGCACCAATTTTCTACACAGTGCCAATGCAGTTACTTTCTTACCACGTAGCACTAATTAAAGGTACTGATGTTGACCAACCTCGTAACCTAGCTAAAGCAGTTACCGTAGAGTAATAGGCAATAATTTAACTAAATATAATGTGCGAGTAGAATAAAGTATCATACTGAGTAATAAAGATTCATATTAAGTATTAAAGTATCATACTAGAATGGCAGCGTTCACATCGGTACGCTGCCATTTATAAATTGAAAATTCCCCCAAGTTCGTTTTGATTATATAAGTTGTGTTAGTTCTTGACCTACTATTTCTTAATTATAGGCCGCCACTTTTTGTTGTGCATACTATCGTTTTATTTGCGGCATAAACATGAAAATAGAAGTGAATCTGTTGAGTAAAATTGCCCCATCAATAGCTGAGATATTATGTGTTCCGATATTATCGCTATGATTTAAAAAGTTATTTTGTTTAATATTGCAAGTTTTTGTTATTTAATCTTGCAGGGCTACGGTTTCTTACTTTTTATGATCTTAATAAGACGAATTACGGCCTCTATAACGCCTAAAAATAGTATTAATGCCTCTGAAAAATCTTTCATAAATTTCTCCTTCATTACTTGTTATTTTTGTAGGCTAAACTTTTTTAAACTTATGTCAAATTATCATAAATGATTGATTTTAAATGAATTAATAAAATGTTCTGGGCGTTGGCTGGAAGTTGCTGGGATTTTTCTGGAGTTCGGTGGTATTTTCTGGAGTAAAAATAAATATTTTTTCTGAAAGTGTCTATTTTTTAGGTTAACTGCTAATTTCTTTGCTAAAACCGCATAACTCTTTTTTACTTTTGGGCGAGAGACAAATGTGTAGTTGTTGAATTTTAGTAGTGAACAGACTCTAGTTAGATCAGGGGATTTTGCTACTGAGCGGCAGCACTGGTCGATCTTTGGAATGACTATCCGGGAGATGCCTATGATGTGGCAAAAGCTGAAAGCATAACTCTAATAGAAAGCATCAATACTATCGAGATAGTTGGTGATACCGATCTTCGTAGAAGATAAGTAATAAAGTTGCATACTAAAACCGTTAGCCTTATGCTCGTTTTATAGGCGAAATGCTGCGGTGGTTTATATGGCAAAAAGCAAGTATGCACCCTCAGAAACAAAATATAAACGCTGGATAAAAGAAGGCCGTGGCAATGGCTGCGGCTCCGATTATCTGCCTTGGATAACTGTTCGCGATGTGCCATCAGATGGCCGTTCTCATCGTGTATTTGGTCATAAAAGCCAGCGTACTCATCATTTGCTATCTGATTTAGAACTTGCCGTGTTCTTAACCCTTGAATGGAACTCCCAAACAACCGATATTCGCGAGCAGTTTCCACTTAGGCGCGAAGAAACGCTTGATATTGCTCTCGATAATGGAATCAAGCATCCCGCCGAAGCTGGTGTGAAATTGTATATGTCATCCGATTTTTTTGTTGATGGCCTAGATCTCCAACTTCCACAGTATGTCATTCAAGCCAAGTACACTAATGTTTTAAAAGATCCCCGTGTTATTGAAAAACTGGAAATTGAACGCCGTTATTGGTTACTGAAAAAGGTTCCTTGGTTTCTCGTCACGGAAAACGACGTATCCCCAACGCTTGTCCAGAATATTAGCTGGATATACCCGGCTGAGCAGGATGAGATTGATGATGACGTCTTGTTAGACAGGACGGCGTACTACAGTGACCTTTTTCAGCAAAATCCCAATAAAACGGTTACTGATATCTGTAAGTTGACTGACCGTATTTACAATCAGCCTGATGGTTCTTCTATTTATGAAATCAGGCAATTACTGGCCAATCGCTGTTTCTACTTTGATATGTTGTCCCAACCATTCCATCTGTTAAAAGGTAAGGATTTCGTTGTTGAGAACATGGGGAACTTAATAGGAGCTCGTCATGTTTCGAATCAATGAGGTCCTGGAGTACGAGAACGAGCGATTCCGGATTTTGAGCCGATTCGGAAACAATTTTGTTTGGATATCGATCGATAATAAAAGCGCATTCCCCGGCATTATTGACTTATATTCGCTGGATTTGGCGATTCAAGATGAATCGTTACACCGAGTCGAAGATCCCTATTCCTATTTGATCATGCTCTCGCCTGAAGATGGCAGTACAGCTCAAGTAAAAAGAGACCAAAACTATAAACTGATAAGCCCGATCATCCATCTTGAAGAATACTATCAGCCGAAACAACGCGCTAAAGCCATTGATCTGGTCATGGCTAATCACAAAACAACCAAACAAACATTGTATCGCCTAATTCGCCAATACTGGCAGCGGGGGCAGATTGTTAACGCGCTTCTTCCCGATTATAAAAATTCCGGCGCAAAAGGCAAAAAGCGCACTCCAGGCAAAACAAAGTTAGGGCGGCCCAGAAAGTATGATTCGGGCTCTGGAGTCAATGTTGACGAGTTCATCGAAAAGCTATTCAGAATTGCTATTCAGAAGTATTTGCTAACTGAAAAAGGTTATTCATTTCCTTATGCTCATCGGCGTTTTAAAGATATGTATGAAACCTATTTCCCGGATGTGCCCGAGGCAGAAATTCCAACCAATTGGCAGATGAAGCACTTCTATCAGCGTGAATATACCCAGGTAGAAAAAATCAAAAGCCGGGCAAGTCAAAATTCCTATAATAAAGATATTCGACCTTTGACCGGAACGGCGACTATGCACGCTTTGGGGCCGGGCTCCCGTTTTGAAATTGACGCGACCATCGCCGATATTTACGTGGTTTCCGATGTGAACCGAGGCTGGATTGTTGGACGACCGGTTGTTTATATCGTGATCGATGTATTCAGCCGCCTGATAGTTGGATGTTACATCGGTTTTGAAAATCCCTCTTATGTAGCCGCTATGCAGGCTTTACAAGTTGCCATGACCGATAAAGTTGAGCTATGTCGTCAATATAGGATAGAGATCGAATCTCAAGATTGGCCCTCTATCGGATTTCCAGATGCTATTTTGGCAGACCGAGGTGAATTGCTTGGCTATCAGATAGAAAATCTCGAAAAAAGCTTCTCGGTGCGAATTGAAAATACACCTCCGTTTCGAGGCGACGCCAAGGGTATTGTTGAGCGCAATTTCAAGACGCTGCAAGCTGACTTTACTCCATTTGCTCCTGGTGTAGTGACGGGAACCACCGTTAAAAAACGGGGTGGTAAGGATTATCGTCTTGATGCCAAGTTATCTATTTCGGATTTTAAAGAGATTATCCTGTCCTCAATTCTTTATCACAATCTGTACCATGTGATGAAGACCTACGACAGATCTGCCGATATGCCGGTTGATTTGCCTTCTGTGCCATTAGAACTTTGGAACTGGGGGATTCAAAACCGAACTGGCCGTTTGCGTTCAGCTCCTGAAGAAGCAGTAAGATTAAGTTTACTTCCCAGAGCAGATGCAACGGTCTCTGATTTGGGGATATGCATTTTTGGTATCTACTACACCTGCCAAGAGGCGATTGTCGAAGGTTGGATGCATCGAGCCCAAGAAGTGACTCGCCCGCAAAAAGTTTTGGTGGCATATGATCCTGACCTTGCCGATGAAATTTATCTGTTTCCTAATCGAAACAGTGCCGAGCATTGGGTTTGCAAACTTTCCGGGCGATCCAGGGAGTTTGTTAATTGCACTTTCTGGGAAGTGTGGCAGCGACAAGAGCAGAAAAAATTCACTCATGCTGAAAGTAAAGTCAGGGCTGATAAGCACAAACGAAAGCATGAGCAGCGAGTGATTGACAAAATCAGACAAGCAGAGAAATTAAGTCCGGATAACTTAAGTATCCCGAATACTGAACGCATCGGTGATATTCGGTCGAACCGAAAGGCTGAGCTACAAAATGAACGATACAGCAGAAAACCGAAAATACGAACAGATGTAAAAGACACGGCAGATATCATTCCTTTACGTGGTGTTCCAGAGGAAGATTATGACTACCCGAGTTATGTCGATGAGTTATTCGATGATGAGGATGATAGCGAATGAGTTTGCCAAGTGAATATGTCACTGCCATTTATCAGGATACCGGCAATCCCTCCTACAACGGGAATCCGTTTATCGAGGCGTTGCCGCCCATCATGGAAATTAAGCAGTTAAAAGAAGGATTGGAAGGCAAAGTTACTTTCTCGTTAAATAACCTGCAAGACAAACCAAGACAGCGGGCGCACATGGTTGCTGCGTTGCTTCATGATTTCTTTCAGCCTTTATCTCAGCATGTATTACTGGAAGAACGTATCTCAATCATGATGCGGCGTGGTTACGTTGGTCGAAACCTATTGGATGGATCACTTAATAAGCACCTGCAAAATGGTTACCAGAGAGTAATGAGTGGTGATCTACAGAGTTATAAATTCCGAAATGTGTCAACGACAGCGCTCTGTCTGTCTCTTATCGGATGTTCCGGTAGTGGTAAAAGTTCAACCCTTGAGCGCATTCTTGCTACCTACCCTCAGGTTATTTATCACGAACAACATAACTTTTTTCAACTCAGTTATCTGAAAATCGAGTGCCCGAATAATGGATCACAACAAAGTTTGTGCCTGAATTTTTTCCGTGAGGTGGATAAGCGGCTAGGTACTAATTATGAAAATACGCATGGCCGCAAACGTCACGGGGTGCCAACGTTACTGGCTCTCATGAGTCAGGTTGCGAATGAACGTGCAATTGGTGTCCTGGTTATTGATGAAATTCAACGCTTGAAAATTCGCAAGGCGGTTGGACGAGAGCAAATGTTGGAGTTTTTCGTCGAACTGGTTAACACCGTCGGTATTCCGGTGATATTGGTTGGTACGCCGAAAGCTCGCCCTTTGTTTGAAGTCGAATTACAGTCAGCAAGGCGAACCACCGGCATTGGTTCTGTTTATTGGCAACCCATGCCGCAGTATCCGGAAAATCCGAATGCCAAAAGTGAATGGGTTGCTTTTACGAATAAGCTTTGGAAATACCAGTGGCTAAATCGGCGTGATGAAGTACTGACGGATGAAATCAGAGATTGTTGGTATGAGCTATCTCAAGGTGTTTTGGATATCGTGGTTAAGTTGTTTGTCCTGGCTCAGCTACGAGCCATAGCGTCTAAACTGGAGCGTATCACGGTTAACGTTTTACGCTCTGTTTACGACGATGAACTTAAACCGGTACACCCTATGCTGAATGCTATTCGCCGGGGTAACCCAACCTTGATCGCCAAATACTCCGATCTCCGAGTTGAGGATATCGACAAGCGACTGCTTAGCCTTCACCAAAAAATCAATCAGATCCCAGATGAGCCGGAATTACCTTTCAGTAATAACGAACAAGCGATGCGGCTATACAAGCTACTCGTACAAACCGATTGCCAGTCTGAAATTCTCATTCCGTTAGTTGAAAAAATTTTCCGTGAACAGCCCAAACTGACGATGCGCGAAATGATGCCGGTCGTACTTGATTGGTATGACGAAAGTAAGCAGTTTGTCGATCAGCAACCGAAAGCACCAAAAGCGACCGTAGTTAAACGCGCCGACTGGTCTAGCCTTGAAACTGGCGATTTGCGATTTGTGTATTCACAACTGACCAAGAACGAAGATATGTATAGTGCGCTCAAGGCCAATAAATTTATCTTGGATTTGAAAAAGGTCAGTTAAATGCTCGGTTTCCCCGTTCCGTATCCAAATGAGTTGATTTACAGCTTGGTTGCCAGGGCTGGGGTTCATAGCGGAGCTATATCGCCTAAGCAGCTATTGGATGAGGTTTATGGAGACCGGAAGGTTATCGCTACGGTTGACCTACCGAGTCATCTGGCTCAAATTTCCGGGCAATATCCATTGGCTTTAAATATTACGACGTCTTCACTGATATACCAACACACGCTTTTCCCTATTTATGCCCCTTTTATTGAAGAAAGAAAAAGACTGGCCAGCATGCGCTGGATGGCAAATCAATCCAAAGGGCTAATACACTTGGTTTTCGGAATTGCCGCTTCAATTGTCAAGCAACCGAAGCTACTCAGATATTGTCCTCAGTGTTTTGAAGAGCAATTAGATCAATATGGTGAGCGGTATTGGATGCGTGGCTGGCAAGTGTCTGGGGCTACGTGGTGTTCAAAGCACTCAACCCCTTTGTGTGAATTTTCTATTCAGCCACATTACGAACATCGCCATGAATTTTATGCGGCAGACACAACAGTGGATGACAGACCAATACGGCATCATAAAAGGGAAGCTTTACGCATCAGCCATGTTGTCGAACAACTTCTGCAAGTGGAACCACAAAAATCGCCCACTTTTTATCAATGGAGTTGCTATTACCATGATTTGGTTGTGCTAGCCGGTTGTAACAGAGGTTCCAATGTAAAACATGATGAAGTTCGGGAGCGTATCCATTCGTACTGGAGTAGAGATTGGTTGGCGGATAACCAACTCACACTGATGAAGCGAGATACTTGCTGGTCCAGAACTATTTTACGAAAGCACCGAAAATCCTTCAGTTTTATGCAGCACCTGATCATTCAGTCGAGTTTACTAGACCGAGATATTTCACCATCTGACATTTTGACTAACGTAAAGCGTTACCCGCAAAAGCAAAGAAATGTCCATCCAGTGGTTTTGCCGAAGCAGATTAATAGAGACAAAAGAACTCAATGGTTGAAGCTGTTGAAAGAGTGCGGGTGTAAACACGCTCGACTACATGGATCGCAAGGTTTGTACATGTGGTTGTACCGGCATGATTACGAATGGCTGATGAAAATTAACCGACGCTATGAGCATCCGATTATATATGAAGATCGGCGGGTCGATTGGCCTAAGCGAGATCGTTCGCTCGTCCGTCGATTATTTCAGTTGCGGCAAGTGTATGAAAAAGATGATTTGTCTCCCCGTATGACGAGTACTTTTTTACTGTCAAAACTAAAGCTGGGTGCAATGCCAGAGAGGAAATTTCGGCACTTACCTTTAACTAAGCTGTTTCTTGCCAAGTATTCAGAATCGGTTGCTCAATACCAAATTCGGCGATTGGGAAATCAGTACATCTCACTCTATTTACAAAATATTCAGACTGAACGGTGGCGTTTGCTACGTGGCTCTGGGCTAAGTGAAGAGCGCTTAACTCCACTGGCTCGATGTTTTTTAACAGGAATAACGGAAGGTATATGGGCGATTACAGATTTAAGCACATCCCAGAAGATGCGTTAGTGTTGGGCGTTGGTTCGCTGTTTAAGAAAAATAGTAACGTGTTTTGGGGAATTAACCTCAGCTTTTCAAAAAAGCTTGATCGTCCATCAATACCCATTGCTGGTGTTCCATTGATTCGACGCTACAAATCATTAAGTGCCAATCAGTCTAATCAGTTAAAAGGAAGACAGTTAACTTTTACCATTAGGGATGCTCAGCAGTGGGGCAGAAAGCGTTTAAGGGACTGCCCGGCTTTTCATTCAATGGGGAATGGGCACAATTCTGAACAGTGGTGCTTTGAATTTGATGTGCCCGATGGTCCAACTGTTTTCCTACCTCAGCTTGAATTAGCACGTGTTCTTTTTCTGCATGATAACTATATGTCTAGAATCTGTTTGGAACACGGAAAGCTGTCATCAGACTTCAATATCACCAATATAAACGGGCATTGGCAGATTGATGTGATGCCAAGTTCTAGCTATCCGATTGCCGCTTTTAATGATGAACGTTCACGACGATTCTTAAGTTGGATATTGATGGACCCGGAGGCTCGAACTTCATTTGAAAGTATTCACCAGACAATGATGAGAGAGCATACATCCAGTGGGCAGTATAAATTTTGGGATTTCTCTTTTATACCTCCTTGCTTAAATAGAACAAAACTAGAAGTGTCAGGGTGGCACGATTGGAACAGTAACAGCTTTTTTGTCTGGGAAATTAGAAGGGTGGAAGACTTGCCATCGAGTATGCCTGATGAACTAGATTTTTATCACCCTGATTTCAAAAGGCAGGTAACAGGTCAAGGTGGCGGAGCTAATTCAGGTAGGCCTAAACGTCCGGAAGAGCACGAACTTGATGATGAGGAAGAGGCTGACCCCGATAAAAAACGTGTTGTTTTAGATACTGAATCAGTTGGCTTGTCATTTCGTAAGCCATTCAAGACTAATCGAGTAACTGATAAAACTCGGAAGGCTAATCGTGGTAAGCCCGATGATAGTGAGTCTAATGAACTACTTCCCAATAAGTTATCGCCGAATGGTGATAATGCTACAGGTACAATTGCCGGTGCTGATTATGACGTTTTGAATGACGAAAGTGACGATTCATATTTATATGAAAGTAAATTCAATAGCTTTCTTGAGATGATCGAGCGATTGGAGATTAATCACAGGTGCAATACGTATCGTTATCCGTTAAGAAAGTTGCCTAAACTTTCCCGATGCACAAAACATATGATGGCGGATGATGCAAACCCGAGATGTTTGGCGGTCGTAGAATTGAATTATCAAGGGCAGATATACCATCTTGTTGAAGTAGATACTTCGGATGCGAAAAATTCAATATCGACCATGCTTATGAAGCTAAAAGATACCAGTGGTCTTTTTGATCAAATTGCAGAGTTGGAAATCCGACTGCTTAAAAAGTCGTTATCGTGGCCTCGTGACTACATTGAAATGATTTGTGGTGACGGTAACTTTGATGGGATTTCTCATCCGCCTAGTAAGCACAAAGGGTTGATCGATCCCGCTGATATCGATAAGTGGGCTGAGCGGGTTATTGGGTGGTTGGACAACTAAACCATAAAGTTACAGAGGCGGTACATGCTGCTGGTGAATAAAAGCGATAGAAAAAGTAATTAATTTCTCCCGATAATGTAGCCCAGTTGAGGGATATGAAAGATTACTGTATAGATTGGTTTCTTTTCTAATAGAAGTTTTGCTTGTTAAGATTTATATATCATTTTGATTTTTATAGTTTTAATCTCTTTGGATTAAAGGGGGGATACCAATAGGGAGTAGATCTTTACTTATATATTTTTACTTGTGTTAACTCGACTGGATAATATCCTCCAGTATCTACTTCAATGATGGATGCCTATACAGTATACTAAGTCAATGCACTGGCGAACTACATCCAGTATGAGGAATTTATGTATAGCGTTCTTGATAATACCAAATATGCTCTGACATTTAGTGGGCATGAAACCTTTCCTTTACGACAAACTTGGCTGAAAAAAGTCGTAAGAATTTCAAGTAATGGTTTGATTGAAAAGAAGAAGTTTTCAGATCCGCGACAGCTCGCTGAATTAGGAGTGGGAAAAAACATGTTATCTTCAATGAAGCATTGGGCCTCAGCATGTGGTGTTATTGCTGAGTATGATAATGCTCATTTTAAGCTAACTGAATTAGCTGAAAAAGTGTTCTCTGATGATGGACTTGACCCTTTTTCTGAGTCAGTTACTACTACTTGGCTATTACATTGGATTCTAGCCAGTACAGGGTATAAAGCGACAAGTATTTATTATGTTTTTAATCGATTAAATATAAGTAAATTTAAAAAAAATGATGTAAAAGAAGAGCTTGAAAGCTTAATTGAATCTAAGGGAAAAAATATCTCTCTGAGTAGTGTGTCAAAAGATCTAGATATAGTTTTTCGTAGTTATTCACTAAAACTTGGTGGTTCTGAACGATATCAAGAAGATTTTGCTGAGCCCGTGTTTAGTGAATTGGGATTAATCAACCAAGATGAAAATGGAGTATTCTCCTTTAATCGGGGACCGAAAGAATCACTAAATAACTATTTGTTCACATATTCCCTTTTAAGTTTTTGGAATGCACTTGAAAGTCATTCAAATACCTTGTCTCTAGATATAATTACATATGCGGAGGGATCTCCTGGAAGAGTGTTCAAGCTGGATGAAAACTCAGTTGCTGAGCGCTTACTGTCTATTGAAGAGTTAACTCAAGGTAAATTGATTTGGTCTGATTCTGCGGGTATTAAGCAAATTTTGCGTACTGATACTGATTTTAAAGAGCTAATGACGGCACTATTGGAGAAAGCTTATGAATAAGAATTTGACGCTGAATCAATTTGTCGATATCGCTCCGTATTATCAGAAATCTGTGCGATTAACTGATGATATAAAAAATTCAGATGCTTTAGGTGGATATGTTTGTTTAGAAACGGCTAAAAAACTGTTATTTACAATGTCTCAGCAAATTATTCATTCTAATCAGAGAGCCTTTACCTGGACAGGACCTTTTGGTAGCGGTAAGTCTAGTCTGGCATTGGCTTTGGCTAACTTGCTAGGGAATGAAGAGTATAACAAAAATATTGCTGATCTTTCCTTAGTTGAGGGATTCCAAGATGCCTTTCCAAAAGGAAAAAAGGGGTGGCTTGTTGTACCTGTCGTAGGAAGTAGAAGTAGTTCAGTTTCTGTTATTTCTAAGGCGGTTGAAGCTCACACAAGCCAGCCCATTTCTTCTCAAGAAGAGCTGTTTTCGACGCTAGAAAGCTTGTCATTATCTAATGATGGCCTATTGCTCATCGTAGATGAGATGGGAAAATTGCTAGAGGGAACTGAACAGCAAGGAGATGATATTTATTTTTTCCAAGAGCTTGCTGAATTTGTTTCAAGAACTGAAGGACATATTGTACTCATAGGGATACTGCATCAATCTTTCAGACAGTACGCTAAGCATCAGAACTTCTCGGAAAAAGTTCAGCATGAGTGGGAAAAAGTTCAAGGTAGATTCTCTGATATCCCTCTTGTAACAAGTTCAGATGAAACTATCGAGCTAATCGGTAAGGCAATAAAGTGTGACAGTTCTATAAATGGCCAGGCTTATCGTATTTGTTCTGATGTCGCCAATTTCATAAAAACAAAGCGGTATTCAATAAGCGATGATTTCCATGAACAGTTGCAGGAATGCTGGCCTATCCATCCTGTCACTGCCATGATGCTTGGCCCTGCTTCAAAAAAGCAATACGGACAAAATGAACGAAGTGTATTTGGCTTTTTAAGTTCACAAGAAACGTTTGGTTTCCAGTTTTTCCTAAACCGCACAGAGGCAACATCATCTGTGTCATACAATCCCGATATGTATTGGGGCTACCTAAAAGAGAACTTAGAGCCTTCGATTATTTCTTCAATAGATAGCCAACGTTGGATATTGGCGAATACTTCTGTTGAGAGAGCGACACAAAAAGGAAAAGATCTGCATGTATCATTGGCTAAAAGTATAGCAGTCATTGATTTATTCAAAAATGGAACAGGACTCTGTGCGAGTACGACTATTCTTGAAACGTTATATCCTGGGCATTCTCGGCATGAAATTCAAAAGGCTCTTAATGAGTTAGAGAGTTGGAAGGTTATTATCTTCCGTCGATTTAATGATGCTTGGTCTGTGTTTGAAGGTAGTGATTTTGATTTTAATGGAGCCCTTACAAATGAGCTTTCAAAGGGTAGTTTCGATATAGACAAAGCGGAAAAGCATGTCCGACTACACCCTGTTGTTGCTAAAAAGCATCTTCACCTTACTGGAGCCCTACGATGGATGAAGGTTTCTGTCGTTGATAAAGATTCACTTTCGAGAAAAATTGCTTCATTTCAGCCAAACCAGAGTGAGTTTGGACAATTTCTACTGCTTTTAGATCAAGATGAATTGAATGAATCGATCTTAAATTTATTGGAGAATGATGAAAGTAATAGTGTAGTTGGTATTCCTCATAATAGAGCGGAAATTTATGATTTAATCCAAGAGATATCAGCTTTAGATAAAATTGAATCTCACCAGGAGTTAAGCGGTGATTCCGTAGCACGAAAAGAACTATTGGAAAGACGGCGTATTTCAGTAGAAAGAATAAAACGTGCAATCTCCATTTCTATGGTGAATGCTAAGTGGTATCACCGTAGAGTAATCTCTGGTGAAGATAGTAATAATGTTTCTCAGCTTTGTTCAAATATAGCAGACAGGATTTATTCTCACACACCTAAAATATCGAGTGAATTAATTAATCGAGATGTTTTATCTAGCAATAGTGTTAAGGCAAGAAAGACTCTGCTGTACAAAATGTTGGAATCAGAAGCTATTGAAGATTTAGGGATAGATGGATATCCAGCAGAAAAAGGATTGTACTTAACGTGCCTAAAAGTGACTGAAATTCATCAGTTTGATCATAAGAAAGGATTGTGGGTATTTTCAAAACCTGTGTCATCAGATAATGCTATTTCCTTTTTATGGGAAGAAGCGATGAATCTCATTAATTCTGGTGAAGGAAAATTGAATGTTTCAGACATATATGCTTTGTGGGGCAAGCCTCCATTTGGTGTAAAGGAAGGGTTATTACCTGTACTATTTTGGGCATTTTATTTCGCAAATAAATCTAAACTCGGTTTGTATAAAGACCACTATTATGTTCCTAATGTTGATGAGGTTATGCTGGATGAGAGCTTACAAAATATTGCAAGATTTGAGTTACAAGGTGTTGAAATAACAGAAGAGAGAAAACGTTTTCTTAAAGGCATCTCTTCTGTATTACAAAATTTAAACTATAAAGTTGCTGAGCAGGCTTCACCACTGGAAGCCGCCCGAGCACTCGTTGCATTGATACATCGTTTACCTAAATGGACTAGAAGTTCTAGGCAGTTTCCAAAAGAAACGTTGAAGCTAAGAGATGAGCTTGGAAGAGCTTCTGACCCACATAAAGTTATTTTTCACGATATTTCATCTATTTATGGAACAGATAGAATTGATGAAATTCTGGAGAAGCTACAAGGGTCATTGAGTGATTTAGTGAGTGCTTATCCTAATCTACTTAAAGAACTATCAACTCTATTGTTTAAAGAGTTAGATGAAAGTGAGGTTCAACGTCTGAATGAAAGAGCTGTGGTAATAAAGGATAGAGCTTCTACTTTATCTGATAATGCATTTATAGGTCGAATTTCTCATTTCGATGGTTCTGAATATGCTTTAAAAAATGTATTAGGGGCCATTGTCGAGAAAAAGACAGATGACTGGACTGATTTTGATGTCGTTGCAGCAAAAAATCGAATCGCTGAGTTTTCTGCGAGATTCAGGAAGTTAGAAACTCTTGCTCACATTCATGGTTTAGATAATCAGAGAGAGTCAGTTGCTATTGTTTATACGACCCCTCGTAAAGGGCTGATAGAAACAAATGTAGAACTAGATAACAAAAGACAGTCTGAATTAGCCGTTTTAGGCGCACAGATGCTGGGCAATTTGAAAGCGTCCAAATTACCTAGACACGAACAATTATCTGTACTTATTTCAGCGCTAGAGCAACTTGATGAGGTAAATCATGGCACATAAGTACGTTCTAGGTTTGTCTGGCGGTAAAGATAGTGCAGCATTGGCTATCTTTATGAAACATGAACATCCGGAATTGGATATAGAATACTTTTTTACTGACACAGGAAAAGAGCTTCCAGAAGTATACGAATATCTCAATAAGTTAGAGGGCTTCCTCGGAAAACCTATTCTTAGACTCAATGAAGAACGAGGTTTTGATTTTTGGTTGGAACAATATAAAAATTATCTTCCATCGGCTCAAACTAGGTGGTGTACCCGTCAATTAAAGCTATTGCCCTTTAAACATTGGGTTAATTCTATGATTAAAGAAGGACATATAGTTCATAGTTTTGTTGCAATTCGTTTTGATGAAGAGCATCGTGATGGATATAGCAGTCATCATGAAAATTTACATATACACTTTCCTTTCCGAGAGGCTGGTTATACAAGAAATGACGTTTTTCGCTTGCTAGAAGACTCCCCTTTAGGGATTCCCAAGTATTATGAGTGGCGTTCTAGAAGTGGTTGTACTTTTTGCTTTTTTCAGCAAAAGATTGAATGGGTTAACCTTAAGGAGCGTCACCCTGAGGCATTCGAGGAAGCTAAGCGATATGAAAAGAAAGCTATTGAATACAAATCTCCATTTCTCTGGTCTCAGGGAGAATCATTAGAAGAATTGGAACAACCGGAAAGAATTATTCAAATCAAATCTGACTTTGAGGCTCGTAAACTCAGAGAGAGAAAAAGTAAACCTGTGAATGCTTTACATCATGGTTTAGATGATATTGATGAGCTTTATTTTTCTGATGAAGGTAATGGTGCTTGTAATATTTGTCATAAGTGATCTTAATGTGATTTGAAGGGCATAGATGCCCTTCTTAGCTATAGTTTCAAATATCAGGATGCTGCTGGGAGAGATAATTTTTACTTTTTTCAATAAGTTGTACAACAGTGCTATAGAGAGAGTCAGTTGTTAGGTTCATAATTAGAGATGATTGATTATGGCTAGTATCAGGCTTTTTCTATACCAAAGGATAGTTAGGTAAATGATCAAATCAAACCCTTTGATTTCTTTTTTGCGGCACTATGGGCCAATCCCTGCCGGGGATAATATGTATGACGAGTTGATTCAAACAGAGATCGAACGTCATGGCATTGACCCGGTCATTCATATTACTCCCGAGAGGCTAAAAGAAGTCCAAGAGAATTTCGGATCGGCAGAACCTCGCAACGTCATATTGACAGGAACGGCCGGAGACGGGAAAACCTTTCACTGCCGTCAAATCTGGGCGACTTTCGGTGGTGACCCCGAACACTGGAACGCTGGAGAAAAGATTGTCTCGCTAATGCTTCCGACTTCGGGAAAAGTATTAATCATTGTCAAAGACTTAAGTGAACTGACACAGGACGAAAAGAACGAAATGCTAGCGAGCCTAGCCGCGTCCGTGACAGGGAAAGACTCTGACAACATCTACTTGGTCGCGGCCAATGACGGTCAACTTCTGGCTAGTTGGCGTGACTGGTCGGAAAATCAAGGTACAGAGGAGCGCAAGCTATTCAAAATCATTGAAGACATGCTTGTTGAGGAACGTACAAGAGACGATGCTCTTAACCTGAATCTTTACAACCTCAGCCGTCTTGATGCATCTGAACATTTTGAAGAACTCATTGAACAAGTGGTTGAGCACCCACAGTGGTCTCAATGTGAAGGATGCGACATGTTGAAGAGAGATGGAGCTACCACATGCCCTATCCGCATTAACAGAGAGCGTCTTCGCAACGGAAACGGAGGGTCGGTATTTCGTAAACGATTGAGAGAGCTGATGAAGCTAGCTCGGGCCAATCGTATGCACATTCCCATCCGAGATTTGCTGCTTCTCGGTGTCAATATACTGTTGGGAGACCGACTGAGCGGGCAGGTTATACTAACCTGTCGCACGGCAAAGAATCGCGCACAGAAAGAAGACTACCGTTTAACAAACCCCTACGCCAATGTGTTCGGAACGAACTTATCTGAGCGTCAACGGCAACAGTATCAAGTTTTCAATATCCTTGAAGCCTTTGGAATAGGACGCGAAACGGATAACAAATTTGATAACTTGCTCATCTACGGCTCATATAGCGATTCACCTTTCTACACTGATCTCGTATCCAAGGACTCTCATTACGGTGCGCCTGCGTATGAGCCGTATCTACGAGACTATCTTGAAGGTGCGCGCGAGAATATTGAAGCATTTATGCAGGCACTTTCAAGACAAAGACAGAGGCTCTTCTTCTCTTTGCCTGACGAAAGCCCTTTTGATCCTTGGCGTTTAACGGTTTATCAGGCCTCGGGACAGTTTCTAAGTTTCGTAGAAGGATTAAAAAACAGCGGCGACACATCTAGGGCAACAGAACTTCTTGTTCGGGGGCTCAACAGGACATTCTGTGGAATGATGATAGATGATGGAACAGAACTCTACCTTGCATCGTCCGGTGGTGATGGCCGGGGGCGTATTGCCTCTCTCCTTAATTACGACTTGCCGACAACCCGCCACAGAAGAGACCCATACCTGAATTTCGCCATGGGAACCGACGACGCTACACCATGCTTACAGATCGTTGATCCTGCTGCTGACGGTGACGGGATTGTGGACAGCCTGACCCTTCAGCTTACTCATTTCGAGTATCTTGTCCGTGTTGCAAGCGGCAGTTTACCTGCCAGCTTTTCCCGGCAATGCAACGAAGACTTTCTGGATTTTAAATTAAGGTTGATCAAAAGGCTTGATGACCTAATCGGAGAAGAGCCGTCCGGTAATGAAATCAGCTTGCAAGCACTTACGGTGGATGAGCATGGCCGAGCTCATCCCGACAATGTACGGATCAGGGTGGGTTCATGAGTACACGTCTTAAAGCTCCTGCTAAATACAGAAGCGATGTTAATGTTTGGGTTGACGAAGCCATCTGGGGACACCGTCTTTACAACGACCAGACGCCGTGGCTTGTGTTTCTGGAGTTCCTATCTATCTTTCAGTCGAGAGACGCTGAAGGAAAAGCACTGAAAGAAATCCGCAGTGACGGTGCGCACGAGACGTTCACATATTATATTCCACGTCTTATTCCACTTAGGCAATTGGTCTTTAACAACCCTCACATTCGATATGTTGAAGACAACCACCAGTCTGATACAGAGAGATGGCGAGCATGGTTGAAAACATTTTCTACAGATGATGATTTCGGATATCTACAAGAGCGTTTTGGTTCATTCGCCCGGCTTTCCCGTGTCGTTGAATTCTTTCAAACCACAGCCATTGAGCCGCACCGACAACGTCGATGGACATCTCGCTTTCTATTTCCTTACGGCCCGAATTGCCTGTATGCGGATTTACCGGCTAATGTCAACGGAAGTCCCGACAGACGTTTCTTTGGAAGAGGTGGTGAACTGCTTTACTTGATGCTGAACCGTAGCGGTAAGGGAGAAGAACTCGCCAAATTGATTTCCAAGAAACTGTTGCGCCAAGATGAAACGTGGAATCGCATCGTTCGGGCGCTATTACCTGATGGGTATAGGATCGATTCAAATTTGGTGTCGAGTACCATTGGATATCTGCCTTTTGCCGAGCGCCCAGAATACGAAGATCTTGCCGAAACATGGACTCGCTTGCTTAATCTGGATTTGTCCGGTGAAGCATTGCTCGATCCTTTGATGCGTCTCTCTTCTTTACACATGCTTTTGTATATGCTCAAACGAGCAAATGAAGAAGTGAGCGATGTCAGTGAACCTAAGTTTGTCCTGGAAATCGCCTCACCTCGCCGAACAGCTCTCTTCGAACTCTCGAAGGAGAATTTCGGCGCTAACCGCATGCTACCGGCACGAGCCGTTCGCGCATACATAGAATCTGCAAAAAACGACGACCGCTGGCGTGAAGCACTACAAGCCCGAGCACCAGCAGAAGCGGTACGGGAATATCTTACCGAACGCTATGAATGGCAGCCGGACGATGGTCCTCCCTCTGGTGATCCGGATACGATCTTTGATGCCTTAAGAACCTATGCCGAGAAGCGTCACCAGCAGCATGTGGCCAAAGTACACAATGAATGGGCAAGGCAAATTGGATTGGCAGTATCACGGCGCGGGGCGGGAACATGGTATTCACCAGATGACGCTCTACTCAAAGCCCTGGTCATGTGTGTTGTGGATGAAGGTCGAGAGGAATACCATCGCTTTCTAGCAAAACTCTACGACCGCTTCTGTTTGGTAATCGGTGCCAAAGAAGCAGAGAGAGCGTTTGGAACTCTGCCCACGGATCAAAATGCCTTCATGCAAAATACGCAGCGTTTAGAACAGCGTTTAAGGGCATTAGGATTACTTCGTCGTCTATCTGATGATTGTGCCTACGTTGAGAACCCGTTCAGGAGCAATAAATGACAAAAAACGAACTCATCGCGGCAGTCGCGCTTGACTTTATAAAGGGGTATTTGGACCAAGAGCCGGATGGCTCCATGCGCTTTTGCATGCTTGGTCTTGAAGCATCTCTCGTACGTTCTATCGCAGAAGCCTTATTGGCTAACCCAGATGCTTCATCAGATGTTGCTGTAAGAATTCCGAATTTATTTGACCCTGAAGCCACTCTCCCGCCAGAGGCGAGAAGCGATCAGTCTATTACACACTGGCGTCATTGTCGTCTACCGGAAGGTATACGTGCCGTGCTCTTTGCCGCATCACACGAAGAGCTACAGCGTAACGATAAGAGCGTTGAAAAAATCACAAAAATCGAAACAGACACTCTAAGGGCACGATATGATGCCTGGGTTGATCAGGTTGGTTTAACCTCAGTATATCTCGATGGACCTAAACGTGAACATTTACTGACCGCCCTTCAGTCGGCAAACAACACATATGCCGCAAGAACCATTGAGACATTTGCAGATTTTGTTCTTTCTATTGCCGAAGGAATTATCACCAAAGGACTGCCTCTACAAAAAGCCATTGATAACGCCCTTCCGAGCTTAAAACTTCCACGATATTCAGGTTACTTTGATCGCATACCTGAAAAGAAGCGCAATTCAGCCAAGGAATGGGACAAAATATTTAAAGGACTGCATAGCAAAGTCCGTCCTCTTCTAGTTCAGGAAACAGAGAAAGGTGAGCCGATTCCAAGAGAGCAATTACGCACGAACTTCGATGACATTTCCGAACGTTTGGGTGAGTCAGAACGCCAAGCGATAGAATCATTTTTAGAGGCTGATTTGCGTATTGATGATTGGTCAGAAGCGCAAAAAGGATTGGTTGACTTAGATTGGCGATCTGTCTCCGACCTTTTTGAAGGAATTACAAAAACCTCGTCAACTCCATTGGGCGAAGAAACAGTCAAATTCTTTGACGACGAATTTAACGATTTACTTGAGGAAGAGGAACGAGAGCTTCTTTCGAGCGATTTTCCGAAAGACCCATCGGACGATTTACAAGACTTTTTTGAAACACACCGAGAGCACTTGGCGCGTGATAAAAAGTTGTCCGGAAAATGGGAAAGATACATTTATCGCAATCCGCAAACGTACCATGACTTTCTGGTTGGGTTACTGGCTACCCTGGACAGCTTGCGCCGAAGGTTCAGTGACGACGATTTAACCGAAAAGAAATTATCAATTCGCATCCCCAACGCTAGAGAAAAAAGCTTTTGGCGCGGAAAGAACCCGAAAGTAGCGCGATACTTCGCGTTCCGATATCGGGGACTACAAACCATACTGGGAGATAAGGTCGAATTAGATTTCGGAAAGTTGATGGAATTTTACTTTCCACAAACCGATCACGATCTTGCTAAAACAACATCCGGGTCTAAAGAGGCTCGATCCATTAAGTTCGAAGCCGTACTCGACCCCAATGGTGTAAAGGCTAAGCTGATCTTTCACTGGGAAATGCCGGTTGATGTGATTGCCACCGCCATGCCGGATGACTTGCTGAATGTTGCCAATGAAGAAGAGCAGTATGCACTATTGCCTACGGCAGACATCGCCAGACAATCCGTCAGTGCGAAAGGGAGCATCCAGCGCATCGCGTTGAATGATGTGAATACAATCCGCGATGTCACGAATACTAATGATGGAAAGCTTGTTGCGCCGAATAAGCAAAGCGGTGATCGAAGCGAAGCCTTTCTGACTAAATTGACTGAACTTTCTGGTCTATTGAGTACAGAGGCCACCAAAATTATCGGCGAAAAGTTTGAAGCCTTTCGCAAAGCCTATTCGCAGGCTATTCGCAACTGGGTTGCAGCGGAAGGTCCTGGAATAAGTTCAACTGCGTTTTCTCAACAGGCGATAGAATATGACGAACTACTTGTTGCCCTTGTAGAACAGGCAAGTAATGATCTCGCCCGAGAAAAGCTTTGGCAGGAAATTCTACGAATTGGTGTTGCTAATGTCGGCGCCGGAAGTCCGGCGGCTATCGTTACCCCATGGCATCCTCTACGCCTCGCAGAAATTCATATCAAAGCCTGTCAGGCTGCAACACTGATTCATGATGTCCTTGAAGCGGAGGAAGATGATATTTTCCGTGCGGACCTTCTGTTTTCGCAGGTTCAGTTCGAGCTGCTTGCGAACTATTACCCGGAAGTATGTATCGGCTTTGAACGGGATCAGCCGATACTCCTATCAGCGGCTGATACATCCTATGACTATACGCTTGCAGAGCCTCCCTTAAGGAGAAACCAACAGAATGGAGACGATGCTCTTGATACTGAACCGGGTGTCGCGGCCAAAGCCTTTGGCAATGTCGCAGAGCAGTATTTAAAGCTCCTGCCTCACGAGCGAAGCAATTTTTCAGTGGTTCTGTATAACTCCGAATCCAAGGCATTACCAAGCGCATTGGCATCGGAGCTGTCCAGCAAAGTTGAACAAGAGAATCAACTGCAATGTGATCTTCTGCTTACGCATTCAGAGCCCAAACGCATTAGACGGATTTATGAGCAACAGAATGTCACTGTAAGCGAAGAATCCGGCTCGGTCATGGCCAGTGAAGCGGCTAGAAATTTCCTTTCCAGACTCCGGGTAGGATTTCTCGATGCGGCTAAAATTCCGGAGGACGAGAATGAGCGTGCCGCTGACTTAGTGGCACTTCAAGACGTTGTGGCAAGGAATGCTCAACTCGCATGGAAAAGAGCACCCGGTGATAGGCATCCCGAGTTAAGCGCTCATGTTCCGGCACGCTGGTCACGCCGCCGACCCATCGGCCTCGCTGATACGACCACCTCCGTGTATTTGGCCTGTCCTGTGCAGCCACAACCGGGCCAGAGTTATCTTAATCTCATTCAGGGATTTTTGGAGGGGGACAATGCTCTTCCGGGTAATGTGATCCCAGCCCGCGAAGTCAACTATAGAGATGGCGATATCAATAACGTATTCACTCAAACTCACAAAATCGGTGAATGGGTTGTAAACTTTGATGAATTGGTTGACCGCCGTCTTCTGAGCAACAATGGGGTGCGGGTAATTCGTCATATTAGAGATCGGCAAGTAGACCGTAATATCGTCGTCTCGACCACGTCCAACCCCAAACTTTTACATATCCTTCTCAAAGAGCGGCTCGACAGGCTAGATCCTGCAATTACCTCCGATGATCAGCTGGTGATTGACCAGCTTATTGACCAAGCCAACACTCTCTCTGGCCAGGTGGTTATGCGTGCTGCTCGCTATGGCCATTACGCTAACGAGTTGCTTGGCATTGTCCTTTCCATGGAAGAAATTCGAAATGGGCTTGGAGATTCAAATCTGCCTATAGGTTGGTATTTTCTGGATGATTTTGCGTCCTGGTTCGGACAACGCGAAGAGCAAATTGCCGATATCATGGCCATCGCTCCTCGCATCGTAGATGGCCAGCCAGTTCTCAAAGTGGCGATATCGGAAGCGAAGTTTGTAAGTTCTCGCGGGTACAGAACACAGGCGAAGAAGTCCGCCAAACAACTGGAAGAAACCGTAGCACGCTTAGGACGGGCCATAGACCCCAGTCACAAACGAATTGATCGTGACATTTGGCTAAATCGAATAGGCGATTTCATGATTGAAGGTATGGAGCCGTTTGACTCAGATTTGATGAATGGTTGGGACTTACACAAGTGGTCAGACGAAGTCCGGCAGGACAAGATACCAATACAGCTAGCCGGTTTTTCGCATGTATTTGTCCACGATAATTACGAGTATGTTGATAGTGGCGACGCGACGCCTCTAAAAGGCATGCCACACTGTGTACAGCAGGTATTTGATAAAGCGAAAGTCTCTGGTGCATTCCGCTCGTTTGCCAACAAGTACCATGAGTCTGAAGAACAGTCACAATCCGAAGGTAGCACTTGGGACGATGCACTTGTTTCAACGGGAGCCGCTTCAAAAACACAAGAAGAAACCGCGAATACGGAATCAAATACATCATCTAGCGCACAAACCTGGCCCACAGAACCAGAATCTATAGAATGTGGCGTTGAACAAGAGCCGACAACCCCGGTTGACCTGGTTACGAGTTCCTCTGCCCAAACGGGAAGTGACACATCATCTCAGCATGGCCACGAAATAGAAGAAACCAAGCCTGATGTTCCAAAGGAATTGCTGGATATGTGGCCGTCACGGCAGCTTGCCGAATGGGTCAATAACGGGGCTGCTTCGGAGGAAGACGATGAAGACACGAAAGATTGGCTGAATAACACAGTCAAAGCCCTACAAAGAGCATTGCGGGGCTATGAAATGACCGCTGAACTGATTGGTGCAAGGCTTACCCCAAATGCAGCCCTTGTTCGGTTCAGGGGGTCAGACGATCTCACCGTACCGAAGGTCGAGAAAAAGCGGCAAGAACTACTCACCTCCCATGCTGTTGATGTCATCAATATCCTCGCTGCTCCGATGGAAATTATCATCATGGTTAAACGACCATACCGAGCAATCTTGCGTTTACAGGATCTCTGGAGAAGACGGCTACTTCCCTCAACAGCACCGGAGTCGAACACGAGTTTGCTGTTGGGTGCGAAAGAGGCTGACGGTGAAATTCTATACCTGAATGTCGGCAATGAATTCGGTGGACATCAGCCACACGGACCACACACCCTTATAGCCGGGGAAACAGGGAGTGGTAAAGGTGTACTGGTACAGTCTTTACTATTGGATATATGTGCAACCAACTCTCCGGAAAAAGCGCGTATCCGTATGATTGATCCCAAAGCCGGGATTGATTTTCCCTGGCTGCGTAATATGCCACATCTTGATGGAGACCTCATCACCGAGCAGGATGAAGCCATTCATGCTCTCGAAGAATTGGTGGCCGAAATGGAAAGAAGAAACCGCCTTCTTGCGGAAGCTGGTGTCACCAAGCTGGACAACTACAATCGAAAAGTCCCTCCATCCGAGCAGCTTCCTCGTATCTGGTTGTTCCATGATGAATTAGCGGACTGGATGATGATTAACGAGTACAGGGATGCCGTTGATTTGAATGCAAGCCGTTTGGGCGTTAAGGCGCGAGCTGCGGGAATAAACCTTGTGCTGATTACGCAGAGACCAGATAAGGACGCCTTGCCAATGCAGCTCCGCGCCAATTTAACAAACAGACTGGTGCTGAAGGTCGCCGATAAGAAAAACTCCATACTGGTTCTTGATGAGCCGGGTGCTGAGAGATTACTTGGTCGCGGCCACCTTGCTGCAAAACTCTCAGGAGAAGGAAGGGTTATTTTGTGCCAAGTTCCTTTTGCAGATGAAGAAGAAATTTTTCAGTTAGCAAATATAATAAGATTGTCTTGGTGCAGTGGTTAACTGGTATGAATCTCTATTACTCAATTTTTTGTGGGTTAGAGTGTAGGGAGTGGATTTAGTATGATACTTTATTTTTTATCCTAAGATTTAAGCCCCTTGTGGATCGGGGCTTAAGAGATTACTTAGTATGAAACTTTATTCTACTCTCACATATAATAAAAAGGCGATGTCCATTTGGTTCATCGCCTTTTTTTGTTGTTGAGTGTTTCAACTCAATGTAGTTCGGTAAGCTGATTAACAGGCAATGACAACAGGGTGGCCGTGTGTAGGATGCGCAATGATATCGACTTTATGGTGGTAAACCGCTTCTATGATTTCAGGTTTAAGAGCCTTAGCCGGAATATCGTCTGCGGCAATTTTGCCTTGGTTTAGAATAACGATTCTGTCAGCGTATTGAGCCGCTAAATTAAGATCGTGCAGTACAGCGACAACCGTAGCGCCTTCATTTGCTAGCTTACGTGCCAACGCTAATGTTGTGTGCTGGTGGTGAATATCCAATGCAGAGGTGGGTTCATCCAGTAGCAAAATTTTGTTGTGATCACTTTGCTCCAGTTGGGTGAGTACACGAGCGAGATGCACTCGCTGTTTTTCGCCACCTGAGAGAGTAGGGTATGAGCGGAAACGCAGGTGCTCAACATCTGTGTCACGCATATGTTTTGCCACCACATCTTCAAGTTGCCGATTGGACATCGTTAACCCAATACCGCCCAACTCAATTACTTCTTTAGCCATAAAGTTAAACGACAAAGAACTGCTTTGCGGCAGTACACCCAAATGTTTTGCTAGCAATGGTGCTGACCATGAATCTCGCTCTTGACCAAAAAGTGCAAACTCGCCTTTTGTGCTGATTTCACCAGTTAGTGCTTTTAACAAGGTACTTTTACCAGTGCCATTAGGGCCAAGCAGAACCGTAAACTCGGCACGATTCAGTGTAAGGTCAATATTATCCAGTATGGTTTTATCACCAAGAGTCACGGACAAATGGCGTATTTCGACCGTTTCAATACCGGAGTATTCAATCGATTCTTTCGCTGTGTTTGATGAGGTAAATTTCGAAGATAAGAGAGGCAGCATTAGATTCGTCCCTTTTGCTTAATCAAAAGCCAAACAAAGAAAGGTGCGCCAAGCAATGCGGTGACAATCCCAACAGGCATATCTAAAGGTGCGACCACGGTTCGAGCCAACATATCGGAAATCAGTAATAACAGTGCGCCGAGAAAGAGCGTTACTGGTAATAGTGAACGATAGTTGGGGCCAATGATCATCCGGGCTAAATGAGGAACGATAAGTCCGATAAAGCCAATCATACCGCTTAATGCTACGGTGACTCCGACACCAAAGGCTGCCAATACAATTAGGCGACGCTTTAACGTCTGAACGTTAATGCCCATATGACGCGCTTCCGCTTCACCTAATAACATGGCGTTGAGCTTATCGGCATCACGATAGTAAGCGATAAACAAAATGATGAGCGTAGCAAAAGCGAGCCATAAACCTTTTTGATTGGCGCTCGCCAATGATCCCATCGTCCAAAGCGACAGGTCTCGAAGAGCTTGGTCATCGGCATAATAGTTGAGTAATCCTAATGCCGCGCCTGCCAGTGCAGAAATGGCGACACCGGAAAGCAGCATCATAGTGACGGAAGTTCCGTTACTGCTGGTGCCAAGGCGATATACGGCGAAGGTAGTCAAAGCGCCGCCGATACAGGCGAACATGGGTACCGTTCCGAATAACAGCAAGTTTGGATAGTGATTAGCAAGATCACCAAACACTACGATCGCTAAAGCTGCTCCTAATGCAGCACCAGAAGATACCCCTATGATGCCGGGATCAGCGAGCGGATTACGAAATAGCCCCTGCATTACAGCACCACTGATTGCTAAAATCCCTCCGACAGCGATGGCTAACAAAGTACGAGGCAAACGTACTTGTTGAACAATCATAGTGACGTGCGCAGGCAAGTCGTGGCTTGCTATCGGTAAAAGAGATTTCAAACTGTCAGATAAACTGATGTTCATCGCACCCATGCTGATGGAGGCGACTGTGGCCAAATAAAGTGCGACTGCCGATGAGATGCATAAGGCCTTGGCTGAAACCATTCTAGAATCTGTCATTGTTGTTTTTCTTCATTTTGATGAGCTTGAGACTCGACTTAATTGAACGTCTGGAATGTTTTATACAGCTCGTCGCTCAGTTCTAAACTTTCAAGTCCAAAGCCGCCAATGATGGCGCTACTGCTGACAGGAATAATGCGGTCTTTGCCTGCAACAGGTGTAGCCGCAAGAAGAGGGAACTCTTTTAGAATGCCTTCATGCCCACCTAATGCTTCCCAAGCACGAGTGCTGACCAACAAGAAATCAGGCTGCATTTGTACGATGGCTTCTGCGGTTAGTGGTTTGTATGAACTCATTTCTGATTTCGCAGGGTTCTGACCACCAGCAAGGTTGATGATCACGTCGATGGTGGTTTGATCGCCTGCGATAGTGGCTGGCCTGCCTTTGGTCAGCATGGCAAACAGCACTTTGGGTTGATGCTCAAGCTTGCGAGATTTCAGCTCATTTAGTTGCTTATCAATGGATGCTTTGAGTGCTTTTGCTTTCTCTTGCGTTCCTGTGATTTGCGCGATTTTATCGATACGGCCAAACAGGTCTTCTTCTGTATCTCCAGAAGGCACTGTTTCGACTTTTATGCCGCCACTTTTTAACAATGTTAAGGTGTTTTCCGGTCCCATTTCATGTGAGCCAATTAAATGAGTTGGTGAAAGAGCCATTAAGCCCTCAGCAGATAACTGGCGGTGATACCCTACTTGCGGCAAGGCTTCGTCAGCGTTGTATTTGCGGCTTGTTACATCCACAGCGATAAGCTGGTCTTTCGCGCCTAGCGCAATCAGTAGCTCGGTAATGCTTGAGCCTGCACTAATGATGCGATTGTTTGCCTGTGTTTCTTGTTGAGCGTAAGCCGATTCCATTGATAAAAAAGGAATCGATAAAAATAGACTGAATGCCAAAGCGAGTTTTTTCATTGTTGTTCTTCCATAACGATATTAGTGGCGGAAATTTGGTGTTTCTGCATGAATGCAAAGAGGTTGAGCATGGATTCCACATCGGCTTTTTTGTCTGCGGCAATCACAAGAGGTTTATCAGGGTAGGTGCTGCGAGTTTTCAGTAGTTCTGTAGTGAAAATCTTCCAATCACTGTATTTCACGCCATCTAATGCCCACTTTTCCTCTTCATTGTGCAAGATACCGATTGAAATAACGGGTTTATCTGGCGAGGAAAGTTGGCTGGCTTCTTCCGTTTTTGGGATGTCGACATTCAGTGTTTGAACACTGACATTCGCAGTAAGCAGAAGAAACACCATCACAATAAAGATGATGTCGATCATCGGTGTGAGATCTGGCTTAAATTCGTCTTCGCTATAACGAGAGTGTGATTGGATCATTACAGCACCTCGTCAGTGGTAACGGTATATTCGCTTTGAGTATCTGAGAAAGGGTCAACCACAATCCCCTCAATATGCAGATTGCTGTGATTCAGAGTGTACTCAATCTTGGCAAGCGTCTTCTCCACCCACATGCCTAGAAGTTGTGCACCTGTAATTGCAGGCAACGCGATGATCAAACCTGCGGCAGTGGTGGTCATAGCGAGACCTAAACCATCCGCTAAGGTTGCTGGTGAAATGACGGCGCTAGCGTCGGTCATGCCGCTAAACATTTCCATCAAACCTAATACGGTTCCAAGTAGTCCAATCAACGGGCTTATCACGCCAATCATCGACAATAGGCGAATGCCTGATCGAAACTGCTGTCGTTTTTTGAATAGCCAGATACCAACGGCTTCTTCACGGAGTGGTTTGGTAAAATGTCGATGACCCAAAAGCATGCGCATGGATTGAAATATCAGTTGCTTGCCGTTTAGTTCATTGTTAATAAACGCATCCACTTCCTGCGGGCGAGAAAAATCCAGTTTATGGATCCTTCTGAGGATTGCTGTGGTATGAGTACGGCTGTTGAGTAGCATGTAGATCGTACGTTCGACCAAGATAGCGATAGTGAGAAATGACATGATGATAAATGGCCATGTCATAAGGCCGAGCTGACTGTGAATATTGGTTAATGTTTGCATGATAGCGACTACTGTAATTGGAAATTAATGGGAATTTGTACCCGAAGAGCGATGGCTTGCCCTTGCTCTAGCTGATTTGAAAAACGCCATTCTTTGATTGTGCTTAGGGCCCGTTCATCAAGTACGCGGTGGCCACTGGACTCAAGCAGTAATTGCTTGATTTGATTACCTTGTTCGTCAAGCCACACCTCAATCAGAACCTTGCCTTCTAAGCCTTTCTTCCTTGCGATCCTTGGATAGGTCACAGGCGTTGGTTTTGCGTTAAATCTAGGTTTTTTCACCAACATAGGTTTACTGTCTTGTGCGTTTACCTGTGCTGGTGGAGTGTGCTGTCGCTTTTCGGTTTGGGGTGTTGCTGGTTTTTCCTTCGAAGGTTGAACAGAAACGAGTTCTTCAGCTTTGGATACACTCTTTTCGGGCTTGCTTAGTGGTTTCTGTTCTACGATATGAGTAGGGGTTTTGCTTCTAGCTTGATCTTTTTTCTGCTTAATAGGGAGACTTTTCTCCGGGAGAAGAGAAGCGGATTTTGTATTTGGCTTACGGACTAGCGCTTGCGTATTTTGTTGTTCAACTTCCGCTGGTTTTTGTTCCTTTGGCGGCGTTGCTGTTACTGTTTTCTCCGTGATGCTATTTTCGGTTTCAGTCACGGGCTTAACGGCAGAAATCGTCATCAGCTGAATTTGAAAAGATTGTGTTCCTTCCTCGGTCGAGACATTGATTGTGTCTTTCTGTGGGGTGTACGACAGCGCAATACCGTGTATTAGGCATGCTATTAAGCCAGCAATGAGATAACGGAGCTTTGTCATTTTCAGCCATTAATGAATCTATCAAAGAATGTTAAAAATGATAATATTCTTAAATGCAAATGATATCAAATATCATTTGCATTGTTAAAATGACTGGGTATGATAGCCACTCATCCGATTTTCGTTTTATAAATTAAACATTTTGAGTTGGGATTTGGCGAATGACTTGTTCAATAGTAGTGGTAACTACTTGAATGCCAAAGCGTAACTAGGAGTAACCATGTACACCACTTTTTCCGAAGAAGAAGTAAAACACAAAGTGACAGCAGCGTTGTCGGAAGATGACTCTACCCCAGTATTTAACATGTCTCAGAAATTGGGGGTAAGCGAAGGCGCCATTACTTTTGCTCTGCCTGACGAGATGGTAACGCGAGTAGCAGGTGAACACGCCCAGACTATTTTAGAACAGTTACCAGAGTGGGGAAGTGTTACGACTATCGTTCACTCTTTAGGCTCGATCTTTGAAACCAAAGCCAATTTCCCGAAAGGCAAAGAAGCGCACGGCTACTATAACTTAATGGGAAGAGAGGGCGAACTGCATGGTCATCTTCGCTTAGATCTCGTAGAACATATCGCGTTTGTGAGTAAGCCATTCCGAGGAATGGAAAGTTACTATATTGGTTTCTTCAATTCTGATGGGGATTGTGTGTTTAAAGTATACGTAGGCCGAGACAAAAAACGTCAGCTTTTCCCATCGCAGGTAGAAGCGTTTAAGCAAATGAAAAAGGAGTTTGCCGCGTGAATATAGAAAGTCAGCCACAAGAAAATGTTCAACGAGAAGAAGTTCGTCGTGAACGTCTGCAAGGTCGATTAGAGCCAGAAGTTCGTGAGTTTCGTGATTCTCGCAAAACCTTGCAGTTAGCAACTATTAACGCTGCTGGTATTCCGAACGCTACCTATGCGCCATTCGCTTTTGATAGCAAAGCTTATTACATCCTCGTGAGTGATATTGCCGCTCATGGGCAGAACTTAAAAACGAACCGCAATGTTTCGATTTTAATGATCGAAGATGAAAGTGAATGTAAGAACATTTATGCCCGTAAGAGACTGACTTTCGACACGCGCGCAGAACTTGTCGAAAGACAGACCGAAGATTGGGTCCAAGGTGTTGCCGCGCTAAAAGCGCGATTTGGAGAGATTATCGATAATTTAAGCCAGCTAGGTGACTTCAATCTTTACCGCTTAGTGCCTGAATCAGGACGTTACGTCAAAGGGTTCGGACAAGCGTTTGTTATTTCCGGCAATGACATGCTCGATTTTGTTCATTTAACAGAAGGGCATGTGAAAGCTGAAAAGGAGCGTATGGAGCAATAACTAATACTTAAAAGCCAATGCTTACTAAGTAAAGACATAATCTGAAATCTCAGCTCAACTAATAACAATATTCCCATAATTTTGATGCCTCGAAGCGGCTCGCGTGCGAACGCCGCTTGGATTCGTGCACTTCAAATTCAGGGAAACCACTGAGCTCACTTAACATTTAAACATGGACATAATAATGATTAAGCAAACTCCGCTTGCGATAGTTATCGGCGCGTTGCTATCAGCGCCCGCTGTTGCAGAAGAAACTACCTATTCATTTGACGAAGTCGTTGTGTCGGCAACGCGTATTGAACAGGATAAGAAGGACGTATCTTCATCTGTTGAAGTTGTTGATCGTGAAGAACTTGATGAAACGATGACTTCAAATTTGAAGGATACTTTCAAATATACACCCGGTGTTGATGCACAAGCTGACGGTCGATTTGGTGTTTCAGGTTTCAATATTCGTGGTATGGAAGACAGCCGTGTGAAAGTGATGGTTGATGGCGTTCAACAGCCAGTACCTTACAATCCAGGTGCTAGTCAGCAGCGCAAATATCCTAATACCATCGAGCTAGATACTTTAACATCGGTAGAAGTGAACAAAGGACCATCTTCAAGTTTGTTTGGTTCCGATGCCCTTGGTGGTGTGGTGTTGTTCCGCACAAAGAATCCAGAAGATGTTTTAGTTACAGAGGGCGATGAGCACCGTTTTGGTATTAAGAGTAGTTACTCATCGGTGAATAGTGAGTTCAAAAATACGCTAACTTGGGCTTTGCGCAAAGGGGATTGGGAAACGATCACTATGCTTACTTATGCCGATGGTAGTGAGTACAAAACGCATGGCGATGGTGCCGATGTCGTTGGCACAGATCGAGGCGCTGCAGATCCGGCTGATACGAAATTGATGAATGGTTTAGCGAAAGTCTTTTATCAAGCCAATGAAGCGCATCGCTTTGGTCTGACATTCGAATATTATGATTATCAAAACAATTCATACCTTGCATCCGAGGAAGGTTCTGGAATCAACATGGGTGCGATGGGGACTTTAGTTTATAACGATTCATCGGTACAAGATGAAAATACTCGAACGCGTGTTGGTTTTGAACACGACTGGAAAATGAATGCAGCGTTGGCTGATGAGTTATTGTGGAAGTTGAGCTACCAAGCGACAGAAAGCGAATCTGATAACTATGATATAACTAACTGGGGAAGTATTTATGTTGACCGTATGCGTAATCGTCAGCGTATTTCTAGCGATGATTCCATCCAGTTTGATGCTCAAGTTAACAAACTGATTGAAGCTGACGCGCACTATCATCAGTTAACCTATGGCGCGAGTTATCTTCAGAATGATTTCTCATTAGAGAATACAGACTATATTCTGAGCAGTGGTACACAATCTTCTGGGAGTACTGGTTTGCCGAATGCAGACGTGCGCCAGTGGGGTATGTTTATTCAAGATCAGCTATTCCTATTTGATGAAAAGTTAGTCCTTTCAGCAGGTCTTCGTTATGACTCATTTAAAACAACGCCTGAAACAACAGAAGGTTATGATACTGAGCAGGTGGGAAGCAGCAATGATGCGGTGACTGGTCGTGTAGGGGCTGTTTATCATGTCGCAGATATGTTTAGCCCGTACGTTCAAATCAGCCAAGGCTTCAAAGCTCCTACTGTTTATGACTTATATTACAGCTACAGTGAAGGGGTTATTTTCGAAGGGAATCCAAACCTAGAAGCTGAAACCAGCCTGTCTTATGAGCTTGGTTTCCGTGGTGAGAATAAGATCCTGCAATATGAAGCAAGTATTTTCTATAACGATTACAAAAACTTCATTACTGACAACGTCGTCGGTGAAGATGCAAGCACAGGTAAAGACATCATCACCATGCAAAATATTGATGAAGCGCGTATTTACGGTGCAGAGTTTGCCGCAACGGTTCTTGGTCCTAAAGGCATTTATAGCCGTCTAAGTTTGGCTTACGCTGATGGTGAAGATAAAGCGACAGGCCGCGAGCTAGATTCTATTGCGCCGTTTACTACAAATGTTGGCTTAGGTTATAACTCAGCAGACGAAAAATACGGTGCATTGGTTAACTACAAATTTGTAGCCAAGAAAGATGAATGGGAAGAAGAAGATAACGTTGAAGCGCCTTCGTACAACATTGTTGATTTAACGGCTTATTATCGTCCAATCAAAGACATGACTGTCCGTGCAGGTTTGTTTAACGTCTTTGACGAAAAATACTGGGTATTCTCTGACCTAAATGGTGAAAGTGACGGTTTAAGTGATTTTGATTCACAAGCCGGCCGTAACTGGGGTGCAAGCGTGGAATATAACTTCTAACCGTGAACTCTAGTTGATAAAAGGGCGCTTAGCGCCCTTTTTATTGCTAGTCTAGTTAGCCGCTTTCAAATACTCTTCCGCTTCTTTCACACCCATATAGCGACCTAGGGTTTTCATCGGCACATCGTGTAAATCCACTACAATCAAACCATCCAAGGCATCGTTGAATGCGGGGTCAACGTTAAAGCTGACCAATTTTCCGTTCAGTCCTAAGTACTGTCTCAGCAGGACAGGAATACCTTTCCCTTCATCAATACGGGCTATTACTCTTGAGAGCAATTGAAGATCCGCCAATGATGTTAATAGGCTCGCATTCCACTGAGCAGGCATCAAAGGTAATGGGTTTGATGCGACGACTAAGTTCGCTTGCTCGTTGTCGTAAAAGTGTAGCGTCATGGTATCGGCCAGCAAACGTCGTGCTTGGTCACTGTAATCATTGCTGATACTAACCGGGCCAAACAGGTGAGTGTATTGAGGGTTTCTATGTATAAATGCGCCAATTCCTTTCCATAGCAGAAGCAAAGGTGCCATGCTCTTCTGGTAGTGCTCATCAATCACTGAGCGTCCTAGCTCTATAGCGTTACCCATATTTTCTAGAAAGCGCGGATCGTAATTAAATAGGGTGCTGGAATAGAGTCCTTGAATACCTTGGGCTGCGACAATTTTGTCTACCAGCCCCAGGCGATAAGCGCCAACCATTTCATCGCGCTCTCTGTCCCAAATGAAAAGATGTAAATACTCTCGGTCATAGTCGTCGACATCTAAAGCCATACCTGTCCCTTCACCGACTTGGCGAAAGTTCTTCTCACGTAAGCGTCCAATCTCATGCATTAAAGAAGGAATATTCTCTGATTGAGTGCAGTAAACATCAAACTCATTCAGGCTAAGCAGCAATGATGATGAAGGAAGTGCTTCAAGGTCTTCAAGCAGTTCAACCAGAGGTAATCGGTCAGCGATCGGTTGTGAGGTTTCATCTAGGTTAGTTTTATCTCGTGAAAGACTTTTTTTTGCACCGAGTAGATAAGTGTTGAGACGCAAGTAATTAACCAGTTGCTGATCGCAAAGATGTTGCAGTTCTTTATAGTGGATTGCGTCGCTAATGGAGATGTCGATACAGGTTTGTTTTTTGTTGAGCAACTCCCTGCCGAGCATTACGGTACGAAGCAGTGGATGTATTTTCCCTGCCATATAAAAACGGGTGGAGTTGTGTCCTTCGATGTACACAGGTACGGCTGCCGCTTTATGCTTTTTAATCAAGCGGCTTACCGACTGGCTCCATTCTTTATCTTCCAATCGACGTTGTTTGCTATCTACCAATTGGGAAACTTCGCCAGCAGGGAACATCAACAATAAGCCGCCTTGCTCTAAATGTTTATGAGCCTGACGCATCGCTTGAAGGTTTGCTTTACGTGCTTTATCTGTTTCGAATACATCAACACCGATAAAGAGAGAGTCCAGTTCAGGAACTGTCTTTAAGTACTGGTTTGCCAGTATTTGCACATCAGATCGAATCGTAAGGAGCATCTCTGCCAAAATCACACCTTCAACACAGCCTAGTGGGTGGTTGGCAACGACAACCGTTGGTCCAATTTGCGGTACGTTGTTAAGTGAACCTTTTATCAGTTGGTAATCAATACCTAAAATTTCGAGCGTGAAGCGAAGGAACTGGCGAGTGTCGCCTCCTGCAGGACGCTGTGCATAGAATTTATCAAGTTGACTTAAACCCGTTGCCCATTCTGCTAGGTTTTCACCTAAACCAAACGGCGTTTTTCGTGGCAATTTAAAAGGGCTTTTAGACAGCATGTTAACCTCACAATACTTGTATTATTAGCCCATGCTAGAAGGCGAATATTTCACCTACGCTGCAGTTATATGAGTCTTTGATGGCGGATTTTTTGCAAAATGATGAATGTGGGATGGGGTAGAGAAGGAAAGGTATAAAGAAGGCCCTGTTATAACGAGCCTTCCTAAATAATCACATCCGCCATTGTGAAGAGAAACTCAACTGAGTTGAGATAGGTTATTAATTACCAGTCCTTTTTGTGTGCTGCTATCGATGATAATTATCTGCATCACAGGGTTTCCACAGTAGGGAATGAGTACTTTATGTAGCTTGGGGTCATTCGCCATTCTTTGGCTGATGATGGTGCCAAAAATCTCATCGTCAGAGGTGATCAATACTTCAGACTGGATGGCATTGTCGTCTTTAGTAAGCTGGAAAGTAGTTTGCTCCATTGTGGAAAAAGTACCCAGTGCGGAGTTTTTCTGGGGTTTGGTTCTGGTGTTGAGTGGTATGTATCTGCTCTGATTTACGTTGTACAGATGAGAGAAGGTTCTGATGGTGGATATCACTCTGATAGGGGAAGTGTGACTCTGTGGTGACTACGTGGAGAGTTTCGGCTGACCTAATGGACCAGAGCTTACCGGAAGTAATCGCGGACCGGATATAGACCGGACCAGAAAAGATAAAGGCGCATGAATTTCTTCATACGCCTTATCGGGATTTGGTGGCCCCTATGTGACTTGAACACATGACCAATCGATTATGAGTCGACTGCTCTAACCACTGAGCTAAGGGGCCGAATAGGTCAATGATTATAGGGGAAGGGCTTGGGTGTGTCTAGACACAAAGTAAGGTAATAGCGCTTAGTTTTTATCCACTTAGAACTGTAGATAATAAAAAAGGCGAGCTATCGCTCACCTTTTATTCAATGCTTTATGAAAGCTTGCTGTTCCGTTATTCGTCTAGGAAGCTGCGCAGAGTTTCTGAACGGCTTGGGTGACGAAGTTTACGTAGCGCTTTAGCTTCGATCTGACGGATACGTTCACGAGTTACGTCGAACTGCTTACCAACTTCTTCCAAAGTGTGGTCAGTATTCATATCGATACCGAAACGCATACGAAGTACTTTTGCTTCACGAGGAGTTAGACCACCCAAAACGTCACGAGTTGCTGCACGTAGGCTAGTTGCCGTTGCAGAATCTAGTGGTAGTTCAAGTGTTGTATCCTCAATGAAATCACCTAGATGCGAATCTTCGTCGTCACCGATTGGTGTCTCCATTGAGATTGGCTCTTTAGCAATTTTCAGTACTTTACGAATCTTATCTTCCGGCATTTGCATACGTTCTGCCAACTCTTCTGGCAGAGGCTCGCGCCCCATTTCTTGTAGCATTTGACGAGAGATACGATTCAGTTTGTTGATCGTTTCAATCATATGAACAGGGATACGGATCGTACGAGCTTGGTCTGCAATTGAACGAGTAATTGCCTGACGGATCCACCATGTTGCATAAGTCGAGAACTTGTAACCACGACGGTATTCAAACTTGTCCACTGCTTTCATCAGACCGATGTTACCTTCTTGGATTAAATCCAAGAACTGTAGACCACGGTTTGTGTATTTCTTAGCAATAGAAATAACCAGACGTAAGTTCGCTTCAACCATCTCTTTCTTCGCACGGCGAGCTTTCGCTTCACCAATAGACATGCGACGGCTGATATCTTTAATACGGTTTACCGTTAAAGATGTCTCTTGTTCGATAATACGTAGTTTCTGAATTGAACGACGAATATCTTCTTCATCTTCACGGATCTTAGCTACATATGGCTTATCTGATGCAAGAATTTGGTCAAACCAAGCCTCATCAGATTCATTGCCAGTAAATACCGAAATAAATGATTTTTTCGGCATCTTAGCTTTTTCAACAACAGTGCGCATTATCAGACGTTCTTGTGTACGTACGCGATCCATAGAATTGCGTAGAGTATTCACAAGATGATCAAATTGCTTAGGTGTTAAACGAAATTCACGGAAGACCGTTAGCACAAGTTCAGTTGCTTCTTGAGCTTTGCTGCTGTTGTCGCCATGCTCGTTGATCGCTAGTTGAAGATTCTGATATTGATTGCGAAGCTCAGTAAATTTCTCTAAAGCAAGTTCAGGATCGATACCAACTTCTTCATCATCGGAATCGTCTTCGTCATCTTCGTCTTTATCTTCATCATCGGAGTCGTCTTCGTCATCTAGGTCTGAACCTGTTAACTCTGAACCGATGTGTGTTGCTGTTGGTGCTTCACTTTCAGCATCATCAGGGTCTACAAAACCACTAATGATATCGGTTAGGCGAAGTTCCTCAGCTTGAACTTTGTCAAATTGATCAAGAATGTATGGAATCGTTCCAGGGTATTCAGCAACAGCGCTTTGTACTTGGTTGATACCATCTTCGATACGCTTCGCGATATCGATTTCACCTTCACGAGTTAGTAGTTCTACTGTACCCATCTCACGCATATACATACGAACTGGGTCAGTTGTTCTACCAATCTCGCTCTCTACGCTAGACAGCGCAGCAGCAGCAGCTTCAGCTGCGTCTTCGTCGGTGATGGTTTCATCATCATTAAGAGCTAGATCATCAGCGTCAGGGGCAGTTTCTACAACTTTGATACCCATGTCATTGATCATCTGAATAATATCTTCTACCTGTTCAGAATCTACGATTTCTGCTGGTAGGTGGTCATTTACTTCGGCGTAGGTCAGATAGCCCTGCTCCTTGCCGCGAATGACAAGTTGCTTAAGCTGTGACTGCGGATTTTGATCCATAGACGGTATCCAACTTCGTATCTGGTGAAGGAATAGTATGCGAAATGCAAACCACGAATAATAACAAATTAATTTGTTGCTGACTATTCAAACAGGGTTACGCTTTCAAATCTCTCATGAGTTCTTGAAGCTCCCTTTTTTCGTCGCTTGATAAACCGATACTTCTTGATTTAGCGAGCAAGTTTTCAATTTGTTTCTCTACGCACTGGGCAATAATTTTGTCCAATGAGTCAAAAAATAGTTCGTTTTGATTATCTTCTACAAGTGGGATATCCCAGCTTGCAAGTCGAGACAACAGTGCCTCGTTTTTTGTGTTTCGCCAATGCTCTAACAATTGACCCGTCTTTATATGGGGTTGTTGTTTGCACTTTTCAAGCACTTCCGTCAACAATTTCAACCCTGGAATGTCCAAACCTTGAGTAGTAGAAAGGTCTGGCACCATATCAGCATAGCTCGGATTCTGAAGAAGCAAAGCGATGACATCTCTCATCGGTGTTCGCTTTATTTCTTTATGCGGTTGAGGTCTAGTTTTAGAATCCGTCGGTAGTGTTGGCTTTTTATAAATCCCAGTCGTTTGACCTAAAATTTTAAGTAACTGATTTTGCATGGACTCATCAGGTACTTTATTAATTAAAGGAAGAGCAAGCGCTTCTAATGCTGCTTTGCCTTCGTTGTTACCTACATCTACTTGAGTCAGCAAATTAGAAAATAGATATTTTGATAATGGTTCTGCATTGCGAACCATTTCTTCAAATGCTTCTTTACCGTTTTTACGAACAAAGCTGTCAGGATCTTCGCCATCTGGAAGAAACAGGAATTTTAATATGTTGCCGCTTTTCAGATAGCTAAGCGCATTTTCCAGTGCTCGCCATGCCGCTTCTTTACCTGCTCGGTCACCGTCATAACAACAAACCACAGTATTGGTTTGTCTGAACAACAGTTGTAGATGGTCGCCTGTGGTTGATGTTCCTAGAGAAGCTACGGAATAATCAATGCCATATTGCGCCAGAGCAACTACATCCATATAACCTTCGACCACGAGGATCTGCGGTGGTTCACGGTAAGCCTGTAAAACTTCATAAAGTCCGTACAGCTCTTTGCCTTTATGGAAAATAGGTGTTTCAGGTGAGTTCAGATACTTAGGCGTACCTTCGCCAATCACACGACCACCAAAACCAATCACTCGGCCTCGACGATCCCGAATCGGGAACATAACGCGGCCACGAAAACGGTCATAGCGTTTACCGTTGTCGTTTTCAATCAACATGCCGCCAGAAACCAGCATGTCTTGGGCATGTTTTTGTTGTCCGAAATTCTTTCGAACTAAATCCCATTCGTCAGCCACATAGCCAATACCGAACTTTTGAACAATCTCGCCGGATAAACCGCGATTTTTTAAATATTCAATGGCATGACGGTTAGCTGGAACTTTAAGTTGTTGACGATAAAACTGAGCGATGCTGCCCATTAAATCGTAAAGATTACGTTTTTCGTCGCTGCTAACTTTTGGTGTGTTACTTTTGAAACCACTATTTGAGCGTTCTTCTCTGGGTACTTCTAGTCCGAGAGATGAAGCTAATTCTTCAATTGCTTCAGGAAACTCAAGGCGTTCGTACTCCATCATGAAGTCGATGGCGTTACCATGTACGCCGCAGCCAAAACAGTGATAGAACTGCTTTTCTTGGCTTACGCTAAATGACGGGGTTTTTTCATTGTGGAATGGACAACATGCACCGTAGTTTTTGCCCTTTTTTTTAAGTTTCACACGTGCGTCGATAACATCGACAATATCAAGTCGAGCTAGGAGGTCATCGATAAAGCTACGAGGGATCTGTCCTGCCATAAAACCTAAAAAAAAGATAAAAACGAATGTGCAAGGTCAACAGACCTGAGATACAAACAAGCCGTGCATTCAAAGAATAGCACGGCTTGCTGCAATAGAGTTCTGGATTAAGCCAGTTTAGCGCGAACTAAACCGCTGACTTTACCCATATCTGCACGCCCTTGAATTTGTGGTTTCAAGATAGCCATCACTTTACCCATGTCTTGCATGCCCGCTGGGGAGGATTCTGCGATAGCACTTTCAATCAGAGCTAACACTTCTTCTTCACTCAGTGGTTGAGGCATAAACTCCTCAAGTACGGTGATTTCTGCTTGCTCCACTTCAGCTAAATCTAAACGATTTGCTGCTTCGTATTGCGATACAGAGTCGCGACGTTGTTTAACCATTTTGGTCAGCACAGCTACGATATCGTCATCGGTCAGAGTAATCTTCTCGTCGACTTCGCGTTGTTTGATTGCTGAAAGGGCTAAACGAATAGTGCCAAGGCGCGCTTTGTCCTTGGCTTTCATCGCTAATTTTTGCTCTTCTCTAAGATTATCAATAAGAGCCATAACTCGTTCCTTAGTTAGGAAAAGTTATTAGTACAGGCGAACGCGACGAGCGTTTTCACGAGCAAGCTTTTTAGCGTGACGCTTTTGAGCTGCTGCTTTAGCGCGTTTGCGAACTGTAGTTGGTTTTTCGTAGTGCTCACGACGACGCACTTCAGAAAGGATACCTGCTTTTTCGCAAGAGCGTTTGAAACGACGTAGTGCAACGTCGAACGGTTCGTTTTCACGTACTTTAACTACTGGCATATGCCTTTCACCTCAGGGGTTATTCGTTAATGCTGATATTCAGTGACCAAATCAACAAGGTTTCTTATTCGTTTGGTCTTTAATCAGCTAGATCAAAAATGGTGCGGAATTTTAATCCGATCGTTGTACCTTTGTAAAGTACTTTGTCGCTTAGCCTCTGTACAAAATTTGTTTGTGAAGCGAAGCCGTTGTAACATTGCGCCAATTTGAAATTTTAGATGGCAGTGTGCTGAGAAAAATATGCGTATTATTGGTATTGAAACCTCTTGTGATGAGACGGGTATAGCGATTTACGATGACGAAAAGGGATTGCTGTCACATAAGCTTTATAGCCAAGTAAAACTTCATGCTGACTACGGCGGTGTTGTGCCAGAGCTGGCTTCGCGTGACCACGTTAAGAAGACCATCCCTCTTATTAAAGCTGCAATGGCAGAAGCGAATTTAACGCCTAAAGACATTGACGGTGTTGCTTATACCGCAGGACCAGGTTTGGTAGGGGCTCTATTAGTTGGTGCAACCATTGGACGCAGTATTGCTTACGCTTGGAATGTTCCTGCTGTAGCCGTTCACCATATGGAAGGCCATTTACTCGCTCCGATGTTGGAAGACAATCCACCTCCGTTTCCATTTGTTGCATTGCTTGTTTCTGGCGGTCACAGCATGATGGTAGAAGTAAAAGGCATTGGTGAATACCGTATTCTTGGTGAATCTATTGATGATGCTGCAGGTGAAGCGTTTGATAAAACCGCAAAACTGATGGGTCTGGATTACCCAGGTGGTCCTTTGCTTTCTCGCTTAGCAGAAAAGGGTACGCCGGGACGTTTTAAATTTCCACGTCCTATGACGGATCGTCCTGGTTTAGATATGAGCTTTTCTGGCCTGAAAACTTTTACGGCTAATACCATTGCTGCAAACGGTGACGATGAACAAACTCGTGCCGATATTGCCTATGCATTCCAAGATGCAGTTTGTTCAACGCTGGTGATTAAGTGTAAACGTGCGTTGGAAGAAACTGGCATGAAGCGAATTGTCATTGCTGGTGGTGTAAGCGCCAATAAACAGTTACGCGCAGATTTAGCTAAGCTAGCAGAAAAAATCGGTGGTGAAGTGTATTACCCACGTACCGAGTTTTGTACCGATAACGGTGCCATGATTGCGTTTGCTGGTATGCAACGTTTAAAAAATGGTGACGTGACAGATTTGAGCGTTGAAGCTCGTCCTCGTTGGCCAATCGATCAACTGACCCCTATCGAGTAACACATCTGATAAAGAAAACGGTCGCCAAGGCGACCGTTTTTTTGTGTCTGTAAGAAAGCGCTATGCTTTCTTTTTTTCGCCGACTTTGGGCTCTGTTCCTGCAAAAAGACGCTTAATATTTTGATGATGACGCAAAATGATTAAGCAACAGAGCATAGCTACGGGCAAGGTATATTGTGGCTTCACTAGCCAAGTATAAAATGGCGCTAGTAATACAGTGACAATTGCGGCTAAGGATGAATAGCGGAAAACAACCGCCACAAATAACCAAGTCGCCATAATCATGGCTGTTAAATCTAATCCGATAGGGGCGATAGCACCTAAAGCCGTGGCGACACCTTTCCCACCTTTAAAGTGAAAGAAAATAGGGTACATATGACCAAGGCATGCCGCAATCGCTACGACACCCAATATAAGTGGATCTATTTTTAGAAAGTAACCCACCCAAACAGGAATCGTGCCTTTTAGCATGTCGCACAGTAGCACAGCAGCGGCGGCTTTTTTCCCACCAATTCGTAATACGTTTGTAGCGCCCGGATTATTTGAACCCACACCTCTGGGGTCTGGTAGATGCAATAAACGACAGATCAGCACCGCACTGGAGATCGACCCCAGTAAGTAAGCTGAAATTATCATTATTAGTGCCAATGGCGTCATTATTGCCTCAATACGGTAATTTTTTGAACTGGGCTTTACATTGTTTTGTTATACCCATGCGATTGGTAACTTCAAGTTGGCATGAGTGTCTTTAAGTAAAAATTCTGTTTGGTTTACCCATCTAAACGCGGTTTCGTATATGATATCGCGATTGGCGACGATAGTACGTTTTTTTACTCAATATAGGTATCCGACCTGTAATTGCGTTTAACTGTTGGAAGGAATTCGATAGAAGATGGATAAAGTCTTTATAGAGCAGCTAGAAGTCATTACCACAATAGGGGTCTATGACTGGGAACAGACCATTAAACAAAAACTGGTTCTCGATTTGGAAATGGCTCATGACAATAAGCCAGCAGGCAACAGCGACGATGTTGCGCATGCTCTAGACTATGCTCAAGTCAGCCAAGCTGTGATTGAACATATTGAATCAGGCCGTTTCTTATTGGTTGAAAGGGTGGCAGAAGAAGTCGCTAGCTTAATCATGCAACGCTTTAGTGTGCCTTGGATTCGTATTCGACTAACAAAACCGGGTGCAGTTCCGCAGGCGAAAGGTGTAGGAGTGATCATCGAAAGAGGATCATTATGATCACTGCCTATGTTGGTGTAGGTTCTAACATAGAACGACGCCGTCATATTGAAGCTGCAATTCAAGAGCTGAGCTTAGTGGGAAGCGAATTACGTCTTTCAACGATATATGAGTGCCCAGCTCAAGGGTTTGATAGTCATCCTTTTTTCAATCTAGTGGTGGAGTTAAAAACTTCATTGTCTCTACACAATTTTCAGCAGTCTTTAAAAGATGCTGAGTATCGTTGGGGACGCGATATTGATGCGAAAAAGTATCAAGATCGTACTCTGGATATGGATATTATTCTGTTTGGTGATGTCATATCCCCAAGCTCACCTGTTGTCCCGCGTCTGGATATTTATCAATATCCATTTGTGATACAGCCTTTGTATGAGTTATGCCCAGAACTCAATATTCCGGGAACAGATTTGTCTATCGAAAAGGTCTGGCAAAACGCTGAACTTTTAGAACAACTGAAACCAGTTCCCCTCTGGTTTAGTATCAAGTAAGAGAAAATAATGAGTTATTTCGAGTCTTTTATGTTGGCTTTAATTCAGGGTTTTACTGAATTTTTGCCAATTTCCAGCTCTGCACATCTTATCTTGCCATCGGCAGTATTAGGTTGGGCTGATCAGGGTTTAGCGTTTGATGTGGCGGTTCATGTCGGCACCCTAACTGCGGTTGTGATTTACTTTAGAAACGAAGTCAAAGCACTATTAAGCGCATTTTTTGCTTCTATTTTCAAAGGAGATCGAAGCAAAGAAGCCAACCTAGCTTGGTGCATTATTTTAGCGACTATCCCAGCTTGTATCTTTGGCTTAGTGATGAAAGACGTCATTGAAGTCTACTTGCGTAGCGCATGGGTGATTGCCGCTACTACCATTATTTTCGGCATTCCTCTGTGGTACGCCGATAAAACGGCTAAACAGAATATTAATGAATATCAATCTGGTTGGAAGAAAGCGCTCTTCATCGGTTTAGCACAAGCGGTAGCCATGATTCCTGGAACCTCACGTTCAGGTATTACCATTACCGCGGCTCTTTATCTTGGTTTTACTCGTGAAGCGGCAGCGCGTTTTTCGTTTTTAATGTCGATTCCGATTATCGTACTGGCGGGAAGCTACCTAGGTTTGAAGCTGGTTACCAGTGGTGAACCAATCCATCTAGGATTCTTGATGACAGGTATTTTGACGTCATTTGTTAGCGCCTATATCTGTATTTTCTTTTTCTTAAAGCTTATTTCTCGAATGGGTATGACCCCATTTGTAATTTATCGTTTGATTTTAGGTGTGGGGTTATTTGCCTTTCTATTAAGCCGTTAGTCGCCTGAAAAGGGGGCTTATGGTATAAATAGGGCGTTTCTACCCAAATTGACAAAAAGGCCGTTTTTATTCGGCCTTTCTTCTATATACACCGATTTTTATCAATATTGACGAGTGTGAAAGTAATGCGAGTACTTGCGGTGACCTTAACCCTGCTGCTTGGTTTTCTACAATACAGCTTATGGCAGGGGAAGAACGGAATATCTGATTATCATGCTGTTGCGGCAGAGATAGAAGTTCAAGAGCAAGTGAATACTAACTTACATCAACGTAACCAAGAGATGTTCGCGGAAATTGATGACTTGCGACAAGGGCTTGATGCGATTGAAGAAAGAGCTCGTCATGAATTGGGAATGGTGAAAAGTGGAGAAACTTTTTACCGTATTACCGGAGAGGATAATCGTTAATGGATAAATCAATCATTGCGGTTGTACCTGCTGCGGGCGTTGGCAGTCGGATGCAGGCCGACCGTCCCAAACAATATTTAAAGCTTTTGGGTAAAACCGTACTTGAGCACACCGTGTCCAAGCTACTCGCGCATCCCAAAGTTTCCAAAGTGGTTGTCGCAGTCAGCGAAGATGACCCTTACTTTTCTACGTTAGCACTTGCTAACCATCCTCAAGTTATTCGAGTTAACGGCGGCAAAGAACGAGCAGATTCCGTTCTTTCTGCATTGAATTACATCTGTAAACATGAAGTCAGTGAATGGGTTCTCGTTCATGATGCGGCTCGCCCTTGTTTCACAGAGCTGGATGTTACACGACTCATCGAATGTGCTGAAAATCATTCTGTTGGCGCCATTCTCGCAGCTCCAGTCAGAGATACGATGAAGCGTAGCGATGAGCTACAGAATATCGATCACACGGTTGAACGTTCGAATCTCTGGCATGCTTTGACACCACAAATGTTCCGCACTCTACCTTTGCGCGAAGCTTTGATTGATGGGTTAGCGAGTAAAGCGAATATTACCGATGAAGCATCCGCGTTCGAAAGACTGAATTTAAGCCCGGCTTTGGTTAATGGCCGAGCAGATAATATAAAAATTACTCAGCCAGAAGATCTCGCGTTGGCTGAGTTCTATTTGAGCCGAAATAAGGAATAAGCATGATACGAATTGGCCATGGTTTTGATGTGCATAAATTTGGTGGTGAAGGCCCTGTCATTATTGGCGGAGTTGCCGTTCCTTATGAACAAGGTTTAATTGCGCATTCTGATGGTGATGTTGCTTTGCATGCATTAAGTGATGCACTACTCGGGGCTATTGCTGCGGGTGATATTGGTAAGCACTTTCCGGATACTGATGATAAATGGAAAGGAGCAGATAGCCGTGAACTGTTGAAAGATGTTTATCGTCGAGTAAAAGAGTCGGGCTATCGCCTAGGAAACGCGGACGTCACCATTATTGCTCAGGCACCTAAAATGGCTCCTCATATAGAAGCGATGTGTGCGGCAATTTCTCAGGATCTAGAAACAGACATTGGTAATATAAATGTCAAAGCAACGACTTCTGAACGTTTAGGTTTCACTGGCCGTAAAGAAGGCATTGCGTGTGAAGCCGTTGTACTACTGATGAAAGCATAAAGAGTCGAAAATGACAGATATTTTATCTTCACTCGCTTACCTGTGCGGTAAACCTACAGCGAAAGGCAAAATAAAAGCTAAACCAGAAGATTTTAAAGTGGTTGAAAATCTGGGGTATGAGTTTACGGGTAGCGGTGAGCACCTTATGGTTTCTATTCGTAAGACGGGTGAAAATACCAGTTTTGTTGCCAATGAACTGGCGAAAGCGTGTGGCGTAAAGTCAAAAGATGTTAGCTGGGCAGGCTTGAAAGACCGCCATGCGGTGACAGAACAATGGTTAAGTGTTCATTTACCTAGCGCGGGTTTTCCGAATCTTGCGCTGTTTCAATCGCAGCATCCGAGCATTGAAGTGTTAACGATGACTCGCCACAACAAAAAGTTACGTCCGGGTGACTTAGCGGGTAACTACTTCGAAGTCACTATGTCAGAAGTCACCGATGTTGAAGAAGTGGTTAATCGTTTAGAAGTGGTGGCAAAACAAGGTGTGCCTAATTACTTCGGTAATCAGCGTTTTGGCAAAGATGGGAACAACTTAGAAGAATCTCGTCGCTGGGGACGTGAAAATGTCCGTACTCGCAATCAGAATCAGCGTAGTCTTTATCTTTCCACTGCTCGCTCATGGATATTCAACCGCATTGTTTCTTCGCGTATTGAGCAAAACTGTTTCTATCGTTTCATCGACGGTGATATCGCTTTGGTGAACGGTGAGCAAACGTTGGTGAGTGCAGACAAGGTTGCTGAATTCAACCAACAGCTTGAGCAAGATAAAGCACAGATTTCTGCGGCTTTGGCTGGTGATAACGCACTACCGACACAAGCTGAAGCACAAAAAATTGAACAGCATTTTATCGATGCTGAAGAAGACTTAATGAAGCTGATTCGCGGTAATCGCATGCGTCATGATCGCAGAGCAATAGCGTTGAAAGCTCAAGATTTGAGTTGGCAAGTGGATGGTGATTCTATTACGTTAAAATTCGCTCTTGATGCGGGCAGTTTTGCGACTTCGATAGTGAGAGAACTCATAGAAGAAATTCCTGTAGAGCGTGTGTATGAGCAATAAGAAACTAAAAATACTATTAAGCAATGATGACGGCGTGTTTGCCGATGGTATTCATGCTCTAGCGGCTGCCATCTCGGATCTGGCAGAAGTTATTATTGTTGCGCCAGACAGAAACCGCTCTGGAGCCTCGAACTCTCTGACATTAGAACAGCCACTGCGTGTTTCTAAAGTGGCGCAGAATACATACTCAGTTCAAGGTACGCCAACGGACTGCGTCCATTTTGCTTTGAATGAACTGCTCAAAGATTCAATGCCGGATCTGGTGTTAACTGGGATCAATCATGGCGCGAATCTTGGCGATGACGTTCTTTATTCTGGTACTGTTGCCGCTGCAATGGAAGGTCACTTCCTAGGTGTTCAGTCGATTGCTTTTTCATTAGTTGGAAACCAACACTTTTCTACAGCAGGAAAAATTGCTCGCCAATTGGTAGAGCAACATCTGCGTCGACCTATTCCAACCAATCGTTTATTGAACGTTAATGTTCCAGATGTCCCATTTGAAGAGCTTGCTGGTACACAAGTGACGCGTTTAGGTGCTCGTCATCACGCAGAAAGCATGATTAAGCAGAAAGATCCTCGTGGTCATGATATTTATTGGTTAGGTCCTCCGGGTAAAGAGCAAGACGCCGGTGAAGGGACTGACTTCTATGCCATTGAGCATAGGTTTGTTTCACTGACTCCAATGCAGGTAGATCTTACTGCCCATGAGTCTTTAGGTAGTATGGATCATTGGTTAAAGGACAGAACTGATGGCTAATCCAAAAGCCGATAAATTAATTCAGTTTTTATTAGCAAATGGTATTACTGATCAGCAAGTTTTGCAGGTAATACATCAATTGCCTCGTGAGTATTTCGTTTCTCAGGCGATGGTTCATCAAGCTTATGACAATAATGCTCTGCCGATTGGTCAAGGGCAAACCATCTCTCAGCCGTATATTGTTGCAAAAATGACTCAAATGTTGGCGTTGCAGAGACAGAGCCGAGTATTGGAAGTGGGAACAGGCTCTGGTTATCAGACCGCGATCTTGTCTCACTTAGTTGAGCATGTGTTTTCTGTTGAACGGATTAAATCTTTGCAATGGGAAGCGAAACGTCGTCTAAAGCAGCTAGATATTTATAACGTTTCGACTAAACATGGCGACGGGTGGCAGGGCTGGGCAACAAAAGCTCCTTTTGATGCCATTATAGTAACGGCTGCGGCGGAGAAAGTGCCACAAGCTTTGTTGGATCAACTTGCTGACGGAGGACGTTTAGTTATTCCGGTCGGTGAAGATGAGCAGCAGCTCTACAAGATTATTCGTAAAGGTGATGAATTTATCTCTCAGCTAATAGAAACGGTACGGTTTGTACCTTTAGTTGCTGGTGACTTAGCGTAATGAAGCGTTTTCAGCTTAAGACATTGTTGACGTGTGGACTGTGTGGCCTATTACTAGGATGTACAGCAAGCTCTCCTGCGCCAGTCTCTGGGCTGAAAAAAGATTACCGAGAAATTGCACGAGGCAGTTATCGCGGTAGTTACTATGAAGTGAACCGTGGCGATACGCTGTATTTTATAGCTTATGTCACAGATAAAGATGTAAAAGACATCATCAGTTACAACAAACTTACACCGCCTTACACAATCCACCCTGGTCAAAAGTTAAGGCTTTGGCGTCCTGCATATACTGCGCCTGCCTATGGTGGCACTGGGGCTGGTGCAGTCGTTGCTACTACATCTAGTATTCCAGCGGTCGCTACAACCACATCAACGTCGGTTTCTCCTCCAAAATCGAGCAAAAATACTAATACTGCCCAAGCTAACAAATCGACGAATTCGGTCAAAAAAGATCCAAATAAGACGATTGATCAATCGAAAACAAAAGAGTATGTTGGTTCTAATACTCAACAAAATGTTAACAAAACTATAAGTAAACCCAAACCACAAAACAATAAAGTCGATAAGTGGTTATGGCCAACAAAAGGGAGAGTTGTTAAAAACTTTTCAGCAGGAGATCAAGGAAATAAAGGCATCGACATTGCAGGACAGCGAGGTCAAGCCATTACTTCTACTGCTGCTGGAACGGTGGTCTATTCGGGTAATGCATTGCGAGGTTACGGTAACTTAATCATCGTAAAGCATAATGAGCATTATTTAAGTGCTTATGCCCATAATGACCGCCTGTTGGTTAAAGAAGGACAAAGTGTTAAAGCTGGCCAAAAAATAGCAACAATGGGCAGCTCTGGTACGAGCGGTGTTCGTCTACACTTTGAAATTCGTTATCAAGGTAAGTCTGTTAATCCAAAACGGTATTTACCTTAAACATACTTGTGAGAGTTATGTAGTGACATATTGAGCAGTAATGTCTTGCTAGCTCGCCGGGGGAGGCGCTATGAGTATCAGCAATACAGTAACCAAGGAAGAGCTTGACTTAGATATTGATTCAACAGAGGCTGTTGAAGTCGACGCTAAGATTACTACCGAAGACGATGACATTGACCAAACGGAAGAAGTCCGTGAAGAGTTCGATGCTTCCACCAAAAGCTTAGATGCAACGCAAATGTATCTCAGCGAGATTGGTTTCTCACCTCTTTTAACCGCCGAAGAAGAAGTTCTTTATGCTCGCCGAGCACTTCGTGGAGACGAAGCTGCAAGACGACGCATGATAGAGAGCAACCTGCGTCTGGTGGTGAAAATATCCCGTCGTTATAGCAATCGTGGTCTCGCTTTACTGGATCTTATTGAAGAAGGTAACTTGGGCTTGATCCGCGCGGTTGAAAAATTCGATCCAGAACGTGGATTCCGCTTTTCAACCTACGCCACTTGGTGGATCCGTCAAACGATTGAACGTGCGCTGATGAATCAAACTCGTACGATTCGTCTACCAATACACGTAGTTAAAGAGCTCAATATCTATCTACGTACCGCACGTGAACTTTCGCAAAAACTCGACCATGAGCCAACTGCGGAAGAGATCGCTTCTGAACTGGATAAACCGGTTGATGATGTCAGCAAGATGCTGCGTTTAAATGAACGTATCAGCTCAGTGGATACACCTATTGGTGGTGATGGGGATAAAGCGCTACTCGATATTATTCCTGACATAAACAACTCTGATCCTGAAGTTTCGACTCAAGATGATGATATCCGTGATTCATTGATTGCATGGCTTGAAGAGCTAAATCCTAAACAAAAAGAAGTGTTAGCACGACGTTTTGGTTTGTTAGGCTATGAGCCATCAACTTTGGAAGAAGTTGGACGTGAAATTAATCTCACTCGTGAACGTGTTCGTCAGATTCAGGTTGAAGGGCTACGCCGTTTGAGAGAGATCCTGATGAAACAAGGTTTGAACATGGAATCTTTGTTCAACGTGGAAGTGGAAGCTTAATACCCTCACTCTTAAGTTCAAATTTTATTTAGTAAAAAGGCACTCAATGAGTGCCTTTTCTTATTGAATCCATGCCAAATAGTTACAGCAATTTTTTCAGACGGTACAACTCTTCTAACGCTTGGCGTGGGGTTAAATCGTCAGGATCAATCTCAGCTAATGCATTCTCAACTTCACTTGGCTCAGGGATCAAACTTAGTTGGTTGGCGATATCGACTCTAGAACTTGATACTGAAGAAAGTTGCCCATTTTGCTGCAAACTGTGTTGCTCAAGTTGAGTCAGCTTGCTGCGCGCATTTTTGATCACTGATTTTGGTACTCCAGCCAGACCTGCAACGGCCAAGCCATAAGATTTACTGGCAGCACCTTCTTGTACCGCGTGCATAAAGGCAATGCTATCACCATGCTCAACCGCATCTAAGTGAACGTTTGCCAAGGTTGGCAATACATTTGGTAGCTCAGTGAGCTCAAAATAGTGAGTAGCAAACAGGGTTAAAGCACCGATCTGTTTTGCCAGCCACTCAGCACTCGCCCAAGCCAGCGATAGGCCATCATAAGTGCTGGTTCCTCTACCTATTTCATCCATCAAGACTAAACTTTTCTCTGTTGCGTTATGCAGGATGTTAGCCGTCTCTGTCATTTCAACCATGAAGGTTGAACGTCCAGAGGCAAGATCATCTGAAGCGCCGATACGGGTGAAGATTCTGTCTAACAAACCGATTTGTGCCGATTCCGCAGGAACATAACAACCAATATGTGCAAGTAGGGCAATCAACGCTGTTTGACGCATGTAGGTAGATTTACCGCCCATATTGGGACCAGTAATGATCAACATTTTGCGCTGAGCGTGCAGTTCTATTGGGTTAGCAATAAACGGGTCATTCATGACTTGCTCAACCACGGGATGGCGACCTGACTGAATATGAATTCCAGGATCTTCGGTAATGGTTGGGCGGCAGTAATCTAAACTTTCTGCGCGCTCTGCTAAGTTTTGCAAAACATCCAGCTGTGATAAAGCGGATGCAAGGTTCTGCATTTGCTCAAGATGAGGCAGTAATAAATCGAACAGTTGATCCCAAAGCTGCTTTTCCAAAGCCAGTGCTTTCGATTTTGAATTTAGCACCTTATCTTCGTGTTCTTTCAGCTCAGGGATGATGTAGCGCTCTGCATTCTTTAAGGTTTGGCGACGAACATAATGCGGTGGAACAAGGTGGCTTTGTCCTCGGCTTACCTGAATAAAGAAGCCGTGAACGGCGTTGTAACCGACTTTAAGTGTGTCGATACCATGACGATCTCGCTCATCCGCTTCCATTTTTTCCAGATATTCGGTTGCGCCAGTGGCGAGATCTCGCCATTCGTCGAGCTCTGAGTTGTAGCCTTCTGCAATCACACCGCCATCACGAATGACCACAGGTGGGTTTTCCTTGATAGCTCGTTCTAGCAAGTCACACAGTTCATCCATCGGTTGGGTGTAATCACGTAACTTAGCCAAATAAGGATGTGACAGCTCTGTCAATGTATCGCTAAGTTCTGGAAGCTGCTGCATGGCATTACGCAGGCGGGCCAAATCTCTTGGTCGGGCAGAACGTAGAGCTAGACGCGCTAAAATTCGTTCAATGTCGCCGATTTGTTTTAATACAGGGTGAAGATCAGCAAACAGTCCTAATTGTTTGATTTCACCGATAGCATCTAAACGTTGGTTGAGCGTTTCCAGACTGCGCATTGGCTGATGGATCCAACGTTTAAGCATACGACTGCCCATAGGGGTAGCACAATGGTCAAGCACTTCAGATAGGGTGTTATCATTTCCGCCCGCAAGGTTTTGTGTTAATTCTAAATTGCGGCGTGTGGCTGCATCTAAAATGACAGATTGATCCTGACGATCAAAGGTTAATGAGCGGATATGCGGTAGCGCAGTGCGCTGAGTATCTTTGACGTATTGGATCAAACAACCCGCAGCACACAATCCCAATTTTGCATTTTCAACCCCAAAGCCAACCAGATCACGAGTGCCAAATTGTTGGTTAAGTTGCTGCTTAGCGGTCTCAAGTTCAAATTCCCAAATAGGACGGCGGCGGTTAGCTTTACGGCTCGCCATAAGCTGAACTGGTGTGAAATCTTCAGGGAAAAGCAGTTCACGTGGTGCGGTTCTTTGTAATTCTGCGGCCATTGCTTCTTCGGTTTCAGGTTCACTCAGTTGGAAACGACCAGAAGTAATATCCAAAGTGGCGTAACCAAATTTGCCATCGTGGTGATAAATCGCTGCAACAAGGTTATCAAGGCGTTCAGATAGCAGTGCTTCGTCCGTGACCGTACCCGGAGTAACAATACGGACGACTTTACGTTCAACAGGACCTTTGCTGGTGGCAGGATCGCCAATCTGTTCGCAGATTGCGACAGACTCACCCAATTGAACTAATTTCGCTAAGTAACCTTCTACCGCGTGGAATGGAACGCCCGCCATAGGAATAGGCTCACCGGCAGATGCGCCTCGTTTGGTCAGAGAGATATCCAACAGTTGCGACGCGCGTTTAGCGTCATCGTAGAAAAGCTCATAAAAATCCCCCATACGATAGAACAGTAATATCTCAGGGTTTTCAGCCTTGAGTTTCAGGTACTGCTGCATCATTGGAGTGTGGTGCGAAAGAGACTCGCTCGATTGATTCATGGCGTTACATCACTTGTTGGTATCGTTGGCAGTCCTTTTGCTCTAACTATCAGATAAATAGTCATGAGCTAAGTCACGCGTAAGGTCACTTGAAAACGGTGAGTGATGATAACAAATCAAACAACGACAGAGCAATTATCCCCTTACATCGCGAATGATAAGGGGATGAATACGAGACAAAAGCTTCGAAAGGAAGAGGTGCTAAGAGAAAAGGCCTGAAGATAGGTAACGATCGCCGCGATCACAGATTATCGCAACCACCACTGATCCCGGATTTTGTTTGGCAATTTCTATCGCTGCGAATACTGCACCACCGGAGCTTACGCCTGCACAGATACCTTCTTCACGAGCCAATGCTCTGGCCGTGTTTTCAGCATCTTGCTGATTAATATCTATCACTTGGTCAACGTCGGCGGCATTGAAGATGCCCGGTAAATACTCTTGCGGCCAGCGACGAATACCTGGAATGGCACTACCTTCTGAAGGTTGCAGACCAACAATATTAATTTCAGGATTCTGGCTTTTTAGGTAGCGAGATACACCCATGATAGTTCCCGTTGTACCCATGCTCGAAACAAAGTGAGTGATCTTGCCTTGGCTTTGTTGCCAGATTTCTGGACCCGTAGAGTGAAAGTGTGCATCAGGATTATCTGGGTTGTTGAACTGATCGAGAACCTTACCCTTGCCTTCACTTTGCATTTGTAATGCTAGGTCTCGCGCGCCTTCCATTCCTTGCTCTTTACTTACCAGAATCAACTCTGCGCCATAAGCACGCATCGAATCTTTGCGCTCCTGAGTAGAGTTATCCGGCATGATAAGAATCATTTTATAGCCTTTGATTGCCGCCGCCATCGCCAGAGCGATACCTGTGTTACCGCTCGTCGCTTCAATAATGGTGTCACCAGGTTGAATAGTGCCGCGAGCTTCGGCTTGGATAATCATATTCAGTGCAGGGCGATCTTTAACTGAACCAGCAGGGTTATTTCCTTCCAGTTTCACGAGCACGGTACTTTGGCTACCCGCCGCAAGACGCTGTAGTTTCACCAGAGGCGTTTGGCCTACATAAGCTTCAATGGTTGGAAAGTCAGACACGTTATCAGCCCTTTATTGTTAGTCTTTTAAGTGCTGCTATTGTCTAATTCTTCTTCACTCCAACACAAGTCTCTATTAGCGATGAGCATACAATTTATTGTTTGATATTATTCCAAAAGGTTCTATTTATAACCTTTGTTATAATCGTTTTATGCACATACTCTAGTTTAAAAGGAAGCCATATTGGCAAGATGATTTTGGAGTATGAACATAATGAAAAAGATGAAGTCAGCACTCGCAGCTTTGTTAATTGCGGGATCATTCAACGCCTCAGCAGCAGATCAAACTATTTTGAACTCTTCTTACGATATTGCTCGTGAGTTGTTTGCTTCATATAACCCGTTGTTTGCAGAGCACTGGAAAGAAAAAACAGGCAAAACGATTGAGATTAAGCAATCTCACGGCGGTTCATCTGCGCAAGCTCGTTCTATTCTGCAAGGTCTGTCTGCGGATGTGGTGACTTTTAACCAAGTTACAGACGTACAAGTACTCCATGACAAAGGCAAATTGATTCCTGCCAACTGGCAAGAGTTGCTACCAAACGCAAGTTCACCTTATTACTCAACAACGGCGTTCTTGGTGCGTAAAGGTAACCCTAAAAATGTACAGGATTGGGGCGATCTAGCTCGTGAAGATGTGTCATCTGTTTTCCCTAACCCAAAAACTTCAGGTAATGCGCGTTACACATATCTAGCGGCTCTAGGCTACGCTCAGAAAGCGTTTGGTAAAGATAACGAAGCGAAACAAGATGAATTCCTGAAACAATTCCTAGCAAACGTTGCGGTATTTGATACAGGCGGTCGTGGTGCGACAACTTCTTTCGTTGAGCGTCAATTAGGCGACGTTCTTATCACGTTCGAATCAGAAGTAAACAACATCCGCAAACAGTACGGTGAAGATAACTACGAAGTTGTAGTACCGAAAACGTCAATTCTTGCAGAGTTCCCTGTAGCCGTTGTTGAGCGTAATGCAAAACGTAACGGCACAACAGACGTGGCAACTGAGTATCTTTCATACCTATACAGTGAAGATGCACAACGTATGTTAGCTAGCTTTAATTACCGTGTGCACAATGAAACAGTGAAAGCAGAATTTGCTGACCGTTTCCCAGCGGTAGAACTACTGACTGTTGAGCAGATCATCGGTGGTTGGGACCAAGCAATGAAAACCCAATTCGCTAATGGCGCTAAGTTAGACCAATTACAACGTCGTTAATCGATAAAGGCCGTCTCTTCCTCTGCTAAATCAGGGCTAAGAGACGGTTATCTTCCTGTTTGATAAGTTAGGTTGAGAGTTTATGAGCGGATCTGTTGTGACATCTCGCCCGAAACATCATGTAGTACCTAAGAAAACCCGTGTTTTACCGGGATTTGCAATTAGCTTAGGTATCTCATTGTTGTTTGTTAGCTTGATTTTGTTGCTCCCAGCAACAGGTCTGGTAATGCAAACCAAGGGAATGTCTTTTAGTGAATATTGGCAGGTGATCGCGGACCCTCGCGTGGTAGCAAGTTACAAAGTGACTGTTATATCCGCATTCGTCGCATCACTGTTTAACGGTGCTTTTGGTCTGTTACTGGCTTGGGTTCTGGTTCGCTACACCTTTCCAGGTAAACGAATTCTTGATGCATTAGTTGACCTGCCTTTCGCGCTACCTACAGCGGTTGCAGGTATTACCCTAGCAACATTGTATTCAAGCCACGGTTGGATAGGCAGTGTGCTGGAAAGCATAGGTTTGAAAGTAGCGTATACCCCTTTGGGCATTATTGTCGCTATGGCGTTTACCAGTATTCCTTTCGTTGTTCGTACCGTACAACCAGTACTTGAAGAAATTTCCCGTGAGGAAGAAGAAGCCGGTATGACGCTTGGCGCGTCTGACAGCGCAGTATTTTTGCGTGTGATAATGCCTTCGCTATGGCCAGCTTTGCTGGTGGGTATTGCTTTGTCATTCACTCGTAGTTTAGGTGAGTTTGGTGCGGTGATATTTATTGCGGGCAACATGCCTTATGTCAGTGAAATTACTTCTCTGATGATCTTTGTTCGTTTACAGGAATTTGATTTCCCAGCGGCGAGTGCGATTGCTTCAGTCGTCCTTCTTACCTCGTTGTCACTTCTGTTAGTGATTAACCTGTGGCAAGGCGCGTATTTACGCCGAATTCATGGTCGATAGGGAGTCTATTCGTTATGTCTAATCAAAGAACGGCAAATCAAAGACCTTTGCGAGTCGGTGAACAGCCTTGGGTTAAATGGAGTTTAATCTCTCTCGCGTTATTTTTTGTGGCAGTGCTGCTGTTGATTCCACTGCTAAGCATTTTCCAACAAGCTTTTGTGAGTGGCCTAGAAACTTATATCACTAACCTTAGTGAGCCAGATACGTTACATGCAATCGGCTTAACCTTAGTGGTGGCGTTACTGACGGTGCCGATTAACTTAGTGTTCGGTGTGATGTTAGCGTGGTCTGTAACTCGTTTTGAATTTACAGGGCGTAAATTTCTTACCACCTTAATTGATATTCCATTTGCTGTATCGCCTGTTGTTGCAGGCCTGCTTTATCTGCTGCTTTATGGCAGCAGCGGTTGGCTCGGTGAATGGCTATATGAACGCGATCTACAAATCATGTTTGCTTGGCCGGGCATTGTACTTGTGACGGTGTTTGTGACCTGTCCATTTGTTGCCAGAGAATTGATTCCTCTGATGCAGCAACAAGGTCGTAGCGATGAAGAAGCGGCGGTTATTCTCGGAGCCTCATGGTGGCAACTGTTTCGCCGAGTCACTCTGCCAAACATTAAGTGGGCATTGATTTACGGTGTGATCCTAACCAATGCTAGAGCCGTCGGTGAGTTTGGCGCAGTGGCGGTAGTGTCAGGCAACATCCGTGGAGAAACCAACACTTTGCCTTTGCATGTTCAGCTTCTCTATGAGGATTACCAATCGGAAGCGGCATTTGCGAGTGCATCACTTTTGGCCTTTATCGCGTTATTAACTTTGATTTTGAAAGCCTTTGTTGAATGGCGCCAAGAACGAAATCATGTCATAGAACAAGAGCAGCAAGGAACGTTATGAGTATTCGTTTAGACAATATTTCGAAGCATTTCGGCAAATTTCAGGCACTTTCGCCACTCTCCTTGCATATTGAAGATGGTGAAATGATTGGCTTACTTGGACCTTCTGGTTCAGGTAAAACAACGCTACTGCGTATTATTGCTGGTTTGGAAAGTGCTAATTCTGGTTCCATCCATTTCCGCGATCGCGATGTGACTAACGTACACGTACGTGACCGCCGAGTTGGCTTTGTTTTCCAAAACTATGCGCTGTTCCGTCACATGACGGTGGCTGATAACGTTGCGTTTGGTTTGCAGGTTATGGAACGTTCACAACGTCCTTCTCAAGCTGAAATCAATAAGCGAGTAAAGCAACTGTTAGAAATTGTGCAGCTTGGGCATTTAGCTGGTCGCTACCCAGAGCAGCTTTCTGGCGGACAAAAGCAGCGTATTGCACTTGCGCGAGCGCTAGCAACCAAGCCAGAAGTACTTTTACTTGATGAGCCATTCGGTGCGTTGGACGCAAAAGTACGTAAAGACTTGCGTCGCTGGTTACGCAGTCTGCACGATGAGCTGGGTTTTACCAGCGTATTCGTGACGCACGATCAGGATGAGGCGTTAGAGCTATCTGATCGCGTGGTGGTGATGAGTAATGGTTGTATTGAGCAGGTAGATTCACCGGTTGAACTGTATGCGCATCCTAATAGCCGTTTTGTGTTTGATTTCTTTGGTAACGTCAACCAGTTCAAAGCGAACTGGCAGCAAGAACAGTGGAAGAATGGCGAAGCGTTTGTTTTGCCACCATTTAATGAAGCAACACAGAAAAACGGTCAGCTCTACATACGCAGCCATGAGCTGAGTCTATCGACAAAAGAAAACAGCCAAGCATCATTGCCTTGCGAAGTGGTGTCTATCAACCCCGTTGGGGCTGAAGTGCGTGTTGAGTTATCACCGATTGGCTGGCAAACCGATGAACTTTGGGAAGCGAAACTTTCTCACAGATCTCTGAATGAGCAGTCTCTAAAGCGCGGCGATCAGGTTTTCGCTTTGCCTCAAGTCGGTTACTTCTTTGCTGATGATTCCCATCAAGCACCGGAAGTAATACGCTGGCCGTTCTTGGCTCCGGGCAACTTAATGTTCGAGATTTAATGTTTGTTTTATATGCTTTAACAAACCCTTACAACAAGAGTGCCATTTGGCACTCTTGTTGTTTCTACGGTTGGCAATTGGTTGACTATCAGTTAGCTTTATCTGATTGATAAAAGGTTAGGTGTTTTCTCATGAATTCCGTAGAACAATTAAGCCAACATCTGGGCGAGTTATTGCTTAAGCACAAACAGGTTTTAGTGACGGCTGAGTCTTGTACTGGTGGTGGCGTCGCAAGTGCGATCACGGAAATTGCAGGAAGTTCTGCATGGTTTGATCGGGCTTTTGTTACCTATAGCAATGAAGCAAAACAAGAAATGATTGGCGTCGAAGGGCAAACTCTCGCGAAATTTGGCGCGGTATCTGAACCCGTTGTGATTCAAATGGTGCAGGGAGCTCTGAAAAATTCCAACGCGACTATCGGTGTCTCGATCAGCGGTATTGCTGGCCCGACTGGAGGAAGTGAAGAAAAACCAGTAGGGACAGTGTGCTTTGCTTGGGCAGATAAATCCGAATGGCTCAAGGTTGAAACTCAACATTTTGTTGGCGATCGTAGTGCTGTTCGTACCCAAGCAGTGATCCATGCTTTAGAAACAATTAAAGAACATTTGTCTTAAGTCTCTGACTTTTCGGCAAGTGACAACTTTTTTCCATACAGGGGTAGACACTGTATGAATCAACAGTATAATGAGCAGCATTCGACGTAGTTAAGTCAAACCAATTTCCAGGGTCAATGAACCCTAACATCACGCAAGTGACAGTCTGGAGAAAGTAATGGACGAGAATAAACAGAAGGCGTTAGCCGCAGCCCTAGGTCAAATTGAAAAGCAATTCGGTAAAGGTTCGATTATGCGCCTTGGTGACAACCGTACTATGGATGTAGAAACCATCTCTACGGGTTCACTTTCTTTGGATATCGCGTTAGGTGCTGGTGGTTTACCAATGGGACGTATTGTAGAAGTCTACGGTCCAGAATCTTCAGGTAAAACAACACTGACTCTTGAACTGATTGCTGCAGCGCAACGTGTAGGTAAAACTTGTGCCTTTATTGATGCTGAGCATGCTCTAGACCCAATCTACGCTCGCAAACTCGGCGTTAATATTGATGAACTATTGGTTTCTCAGCCAGATACTGGTGAGCAAGCACTTGAAATCTGTGACGCATTGGCTCGTTCTGGTGCGGTAGATGTTATGGTTGTCGACTCAGTTGCAGCACTAACGCCGAAAGCAGAAATTGAAGGTGAAATGGGCGATAGCCACATGGGACTTCAAGCTCGTATGCTTTCTCAAGCAATGCGCAAATTAACGGGTAACCTGAAGCAGTCAAACTGTATGTGTATCTTCATCAACCAAATTCGTATGAAGATTGGTGTGATGTTTGGTAACCCTGAAACAACAACGGGTGGTAACGCTCTTAAATTCTACGCTTCTGTACGTCTAGATATTCGTCGTACCGGTTCTATCAAAGAAGGCGATGAAGTTGTTGGTAACGAAACTCGTATCAAAGTGGTTAAAAACAAGATCGCTGCGCCATTTAAACAAGCGGATACGCAAATTCTTTACGGTCAAGGTTTTAACCGTGAAGGTGAGTTGATTGACCTAGGTGTTAAACACAAACTGGTTGAGAAAGCGGGTGCTTGGTACAGCTACAACGGCGACAAAATCGGCCAAGGTAAAGCTAACGCATGTAAATACCTACGTGAGAATCCAGAAGCGGCTGCAACTATTGATGCTAAACTTCGTGAAATGTTGCTAAACCCTAGTTTAGAAAAGGCTGAGTCTGCTGATGTAGCTCAACCGTCTGTTGAAGAAGAAGAGTTTTAATCTCTATTGGTTTTCATCACCACTGTGATCGTGAATTCAGAGCCCTGCTGTTTAGCGGGGCTTTTTATTACTCAGATTTAGGTGAGGTCTTTGAGGTGTTATGTATTCAAGCCCCAATAAAATGAGCTGCAAAGAGCGTGCTTTGTATCTGCTGACAAGACGTGATCACGGCGAGTTCGAACTTTGGCAAAAGTTATTGTTGAAAGGTTTTGAAGAAGAGGACGTTCAACAAGCTGTCAATTATTGCAAAGAGCAAGGTTATTTAGATGATCAACGCTTTGCTCGAAGCCAAGTTAGACAACATATTGCGAAAGGGCATGGAGAAAGACGAATTCGTCAGGAGCTGCAACAAAAACGCGTTGAAAATGATGCGATTAGTAGTGCAATAGAACAAGAAGAAGTCGATTGGTTTGAGTTAGCGAAGCAAACGGCAGAAAAGAAATTCAAACAGGTTATGACTCAAGATAAAAAAGAGTACGCGAAGAGGGTAAGATTCCTTCAGTATCGTGGCTTTAACTTCGACCAAATAAACTATGCTTTGAGTGCTGATGAAGAAGGCGCTAACTGAGCACCAATTGCTCCGTCGCTTGCTGTCACTCGTCTCAATTCTATTTGTCATTTAACTTCATGACATTCCGCTAAATTTCAATTCTTGTTCGTCTTTTCTTTAAGAAAACTAGGCGAACTCTTATCCATGCTTTACAATAGCGCAAAATTCTAACTTGAGTATTTCAGGAAGAGCTGCATGTACATGAGCACGGATGAGGTTCGCCGCGCGTTCCTCTCATTCTTTGAAAGTAAAGGCCACCAAATCGTCGAAAGTTCGTCTTTGGTGCCTGCTAACGATCCAACCTTGCTGTTCACCAACGCAGGGATGAACCAGTTTAAAGATTGTTTCCTAGGTTTAGAGAAACGAGCATACACTCGCGCCACAACAGCTCAACGCTGTGTTCGTGCTGGTGGTAAACACAATGACTTGGAGAACGTGGGTTTCACCGCGCGTCACCACACATTCTTTGAAATGTTGGGTAACTTCAGCTTTGGTGATTACTTCAAAGAAGATGCCATCAAATTCGCATGGGAATTTCTGACTGAAGTTCTGCAACTACCAAAAGATCGCCTGCTAGTAACGGTTTACCAAACTGACGACGAAGCATTCGATATCTGGAACAAACAAGTTGGTATTCCGGCAGAACGCATTATTCGCATTGGCGACAAGCTAGGCGGTAAAGCGTATGAATCAGATAACTTCTGGCAGATGGGCGATACTGGTCCATGTGGTCCATGTACAGAAATTTTCTACGATCACGGTGATCATATTTGGGGCGGTCCTCCGGGCTCTCCAGAAGAAGATGGTGACCGATTCATCGAGATCTGGAACAACGTATTTATGCAGTTCAACCGTCATGCTGATGGCACGATGGAACCATTACCTAAGCCATCCGTGGACACGGGTATGGGTATTGAGCGTATCTCTGCAATTATGCAAAACGTACACTCAAACTACGAAATCGATGTATTCCAAACACTAATTAAAGCAGCCGCTGAAGTGACAGGTCATGACGATCTTTCTAACCAGTCATTGCGCGTTGTTGCTGACCATATCCGTTCATGTGCATTCTTAATCGTAGATGGCGTTATGCCTTCTAACGAAGGCCGTGGCTATGTACTGCGCCGTATCATTCGTCGTGCAGTTCGTCATGGTAACAAACTGGGTGCTCAAGGCTCTTTCTTCTACAAACTTGTGTCTGTACTGGCTGATGTTATGGGTACGGCAGGTGAAGAGCTTAAGAAGCAACAAGCAGTGGTAGAGAAAGTACTTCGTATTGAAGAAGAAAACTTCAGCCGCACACTTGACCGCGGTATGGCTATTCTAAATGAAGCACTGGATAACCTAGAAGGCAATGAGCTTGACGGTGAAACAGTATTCAAACTGTATGACACATACGGTTTCCCTGCTGACTTAACTAACGACGTTGCTCGTGAACGTAATTTCACAATCGACGAAGCTGGCTTTGAAGCGGCAATGGAAGAGCAACGCCAACGTGCTCGCGAAGCGGGTCAATTCGGCACTGATTACAACACGCTAATCAAAGTCGATGGTAGCACTGAGTTCTGTGGTTATAGCGCGACAGAAGGTCAGGGCACTATCACTGCTATGTTCGTTGAAGGCAATGACGTTGATTCATTGTCTGCGGGTGACAAAGCGATTGTCGTACTAGATGAAACACCTTTCTATGCAGAATCGGGTGGTCAGTGTGGTGATGCTGGTGTTCTAAAACTTGAATCAGGTTTGTTCAAAGTCGAAGACACTCAGAAACTAGGCAATGCTTTTGCTCATCACGGTGTGCTTGTTGAAGGCGTATTTGCTAAAGGCGATAAAGTTACGGCGGTTGTCGATGCTAAACGTCGTCAAGCAACGTCTCTTAACCACTCAGCGACTCACCTGTTACACGCAGCACTACGCCAAGTATTGGGTGAACACGTAACTCAGAAAGGTTCTTTAGTGAAACCTGAAGGCCTGCGTTTTGACTTTTCTCATCTGGAAGCGGTAACTGCTCAAGAGCTGAAAGAAGTGGAGCGTTTGGTTAACGAACAAGTGCGTCGTAACCACGAGATTGAAACGAACATCATGGACATCGAATCAGCGAAGAAGAAAGGTGCAATGGCACTGTTCGGTGAGAAATACGATGATCAAGTTCGTGTGCTTTCAATGGGTGAATTCTCAACTGAGTTGTGTGGTGGTATTCATGCATCAAATACAGGTGATATTGGTCTGTTCAAGATCACTTCTGAAGGTGGTATCGCAGCGGGTATCCGTCGTATTGAAGCGGTTACTGGTGAATCAGCACTAGACGTTATTGATGCGCAAACACGCAAGTATGAAGAGAAACTTGTTGAAGCGGCTAACAAAGCGAAAGCGTTAGAGAAAGAAATTCAGAAGCTGAAAGATAAAATGGCAGCGGCTGAAAGTGCCAACATCATGGGCAAAGCTCAAGTGATCAACGGCACTAAAGTTCTTATCGCAGGTCTTGAAGGCGCAGACAGTAAGAATCTAAGAACCATGGTTGACGATATTAAGAATCAACTTGGTAGTGGTGTTGTTCTACTAGCCAATGTGGCGGATGACAAAGTCGGCCTTATTGCTGGTGTAACTAACGACCTGACTGGCAAAGTTAAAGCAGGTGATTTAGTTAAAATGGTTGCAGAACAAGTTGGCGGTAAGGGGGGCGGTCGCCCTGATATGGCTCAGGCAGGTGGTACTGACGTATCAGCTTTACCGGCGGCTATGCAAACTGTTCAGCCTTGGCTAGAAGAACGCTTATAAATTAATTAGCTACGTCGGTTTCACCTTAAACTGACGTATGTTTAATTCCATTGACCAAGTGGTTTAATTGGGTGGAGTTTTCCGCTCAGTTATCTGCTTGGTTTTGTTTTTGTTATTACTAAACGAATTTATCGGTTGGATAAACGAGTTGGTGCGTATGAGACTTCGGTCTTGGGAAGGTGAATACTGGTGAAAAAGTCCCTTATCGTGCAAAAGTTTGGCGGAACTTCTATGGGTTCAATTGAAACAATCCATACTGTAGCTGAACACATCATAAAGGCGAAAAATGATGGTAATCAAGTTGTTGTAGTTGTATCTGCAATGGCGGGTGAAACGAATCGATTAGTCGCGTTAGCTCAGCAAATCGATAGCGTACCAACTGCAAGAGAACTTGATGTTTTGCTCTCTGCTGGTGAACAAGTGTCTATGGCACTGTTAGCAATGACTTTAAATAAATTAGGTTTTGCTGCCCGTTCACTAACCGGAGCTCAAGCGAACATAGTGACAGATAATCTGCACAATGACGCGACGATTAAGTACATTGATACACGAACGATTAACGAGCTACTAGAACAAGATCAAATAGTGATAGTCGCTGGTTTTCAAGGTGTTAATGAGAATGGGGACATCACCACGTTAGGGCGCGGTGGCTCAGATACAAGTGCTGTGACACTTGCCGGAGCTCTCAAGGCTGACGAATGCCAAATCTTTACTGATGTAGATGGTGTCTACTCTTGCGATCCAAGAGTAGTAGCGAATGCTCAGAAATTAGATGTTGTAGATTTCCCATCTATGGAAGAAATGGCTCGTAAGGGTGCAAAAGTTTTACATTTACCATGTGTTCAGTACGCATGGGACAATGCGGTTCCACTTCGTGTATTGTCTACTTTTGATGTTAATCAAGGTAGTTTGATTAAAGGGGAACAGGGAACCAAACCTGTCTGTGGTATCGCCATTCAAAGAGATATGGCTTTGATTACCATTGAACATGAAGCGCTTTCAAACCTACAGAAACGTTGCCAAATGTTAGGTATTGAGGTGTGGAGTGTGATCGAGGATACAGATTGGGCAGGAGTGGTCATAAAACTTGATGCTTGTGCTAAGTTGAAGCTGGTGTTCAGTGACAAAATCCGTAATAGTGAGCATGTGAGTTTATTGACCACAGTAGGTTTACAAGCCCCGAGCTTCGTTGACCGTTCTTTTGCATTACTGACTGAGCACGACATAAATATTCATTATGTTTCAACGACTTCGCAATCATTCATGCTTATGTTAAGTCCAGAAAGTGTTAATTCAGCAGCTAATATTTTGCATGAGGCTTTTATAACTTCTGACGAACTATTAGATTTTCAACCTAGGCAAGTATCTTTAGGTTAATAAACTGCCAACAGAGTTTACCAAAATATAACTTCTGTTGGATAATAGTGTAACTGCAAGATAATTCAGAGATTACTCAAGGAGCAAAGAATGCTAATTTTGACTCGTCGTGTTGGCGAAACTCTAATGATCGGTGATGAAGTCACTGTTACTGTTTTAGGCGTAAAAGGTAACCAAGTACGTATTGGTGTAAATGCGCCGAAAGAAGTATCTGTTCACCGTGAAGAAATTTACATGCGCATTCAAGCTGAAAAGGGCAATGGTAACGTTGCAACTGGCAACTACTAATTTTCAAAAGAGCTGGCATATTCGCCAGCCTTTTTTGTTTTTAAGAGATGCTTATTTTTAATAAAAGTGTAATTTCATAGCGCTTTGATTAAATAGGCAACGATTGACTTGGTTTTTGCTATTTTTGCCAAGAAAATGTTTGACATATTTTTGGTAAATCGTAATATGTGCCTCCGCAAGACGGTGAGGTGGCCGAGAGGCCGAAGGCGCTCCCCTGCTAAGGGAGTATGCGGTTTGTAGCCGCATCGAGGGTTCGAATCCCTCCCTCACCGCCATTCTTGCCTTGTTTGGGTTAGCAGCCAAACAAAGAACAAAGTGCGTCCTTAGCTCAGCTGGATAGAGTACCTGGCTACGAACCAGGCGGTCGGAGGTTCGAATCCTCCAGGACGCGCCA
>NZ_JBPAOE010000051.1:0-126368 GCF_054051265.1 Vibrio sp. C8 | reverse complement strand
TTAGCTCAGCTGGATAGAGTACCTGGCTACGAACCAGGCGGTCGGAGGTTCGAATCCTCCAGGACGCGCCACTATTTAAAGCCTCGCATTATGCGAGGCTTTTTCTTTTGTTAAAAATACAATTCTTGTTTATCTGCAAGTAGTAAGTCACTGTTCTGTATTGAACCAAAATGACTTTACCGTCTATATTCCATATTTCATTTCAAAGTTTCACTATTCTCATCGTAATGAATACAAATACGTTGCTCACGCATTGGTTTGCTTACAATCGGTTTGCGCCGTTTTGTTAGCTATGCCATAAATCTGACACTCAATATGTGGCGCTTCTAGAAGAGTACTCTCAACTAAATTGACAATTTTTAATCAATTGAGATAATTTTCGCTCACTTGTCATAACGAGGAATCTCGTTTTTTTTGACGATTGTTGTCAGGATGACAAAAGAAAGGAAGCAACATGACAAACATTGGAAGCCTGCTAGTAGACGCGGCCGCCCTGATGATTACAGGGATGGGCTTCGTTTTTCTATTTCTAACCATATTGGTTTATCTCGTTCGGTTAATGTCTAAACTGGTACCTCAAGAAGTACCTCAACCGATCAGTACACCTATCAAAAATAAAAAAGTACCAGTGAAATCTGCGGCGTTGGACCAACAAACGGTCAGTCCACAGGTTATTGCGGCTATCTCTGCTGCGGTACATCAGCACCGTACTCTAGCTGCTGCTGAAAGTAGTAAATAATTAAAAGGAGTTAATAAGCATGTCTAAACCACTTGCCATAACCGATGTGGTCCTTCGCGATGCCCATCAATCTTTATTTGCTACGCGTATGCGTATCGAAGATATGCTGCCGATTGCAGCTGAGTTGGACAAAGTTGGCTATTGGTCTCTTGAAACTTGGGGTGGAGCAACATTTGATGCCTGTATTCGATTCTTAGGCGAAGACCCATGGGAGCGTTTACGTGAGCTGAAAAAAGCGATGCCTAACACACCAATGCAAATGCTTTTACGTGGTCAAAACTTACTGGGTTATCGTCACTATGCCGATGATGTAGTAGAAAAATTTGTTGAACGAGCGCGTACCAATGGTATGGATGTCTTTCGTATTTTTGATGCGATGAACGATGTTCGTAACTTTGAGAAAGCAGTAAAAGCGACGATTGATGTTGGTGCTCATGCTCAAGGTACGCTCTCGTATACCACAAGCCCAGTTCACAACGCCGATACTTGGGTTGATCTTGCTAAGCGATTGGAAGATTTAGGGTGTCATTCTTTGTGTATCAAAGATATGTCTGGCCTGCTTAAACCATATGAAGCGGAAGAGCTGATTACTCGTATTAAAGCCTCGTGTGATGTGCCACTTGCTCTACATTGCCATGCAACCACAGGATTATCGACAGCAACAGCGGTGAAGGCGGTGGAAGCTGGTATCGACATTCTTGATACCGCAATTTCATCCATGAGCCAGACTTACGGTCATACGCCAACAGAAACTGTTGTTGCTATGCTGCAAGGTACTGAGCGCGATACTAATTTGAAGCTTGAGCAGATCGAACCTATTGCCGCTTACTTCCGTGAAGTGCGTAAGAAATACGCGAAGTGGGAAGGTCAGTTAAAAGGCGTTGATTCTCGCATTTTGATCGCACAAGTTCCCGGTGGTATGTTGACCAATATGGAAGGTCAGCTTAAAGAACAAGGTGCAGCTGACCGTATAGATGAAGTTCTTGAAGAAATCCCACGTGTTCGTAAAGACCTTGGCTATATTCCTTTGGTAACCCCGACATCACAAATTGTCGGAACTCAAGCTGTGATCAATGTATTGACTGGTGAGCGCTATAAGAGCATCACTAAAGAAACGGCGGGTTTATTGAAAGGTGAATACGGAGCGGCTCCAGCAGAAGTGAATACTGAGCTTCAAGCTCGTGTTCTCGACGGCGCAGAAGTGATCACTTGCCGTCCTGCAGATCTATTGCAAGACGAGATGGAACACCTAACGACTGAACTGCTAGAGAAAGCAAAAGCGGAAGGTATTTCTTTGGCAGAAGACACCGTTGATGATGTCCTGACATATGCGCTATTCCCTCAAGTTGGCTTGAAGTTCCTGAAGAATCGTCACAACCCAGAAGCTTTCGAGCCTGCACCGAGTAAAGAGGTGGCTGCTCCAGTCGCTACAAAACCTGCTGCACCAGCGGTTGGCGGCATCGAAGCTTACAGTGTTAAAGTTGATGGTCATGTCTATGATGTGGAAGTTGGTCCTCAAGGCCAGCTTACTTCGGTTACGCCTGTGCAGGCTAAACCTGCGGCTACGGCTCCAGTTGCCGCTGCTGATAACGCTGAAGACGTTCCTGCGCCACTAGCCGGCACCATTTTTAAAGTTAACGTAGCGGCTGGTGAAGAAGTTGCAGAAGGCGATGTACTCATTATTCTTGAAGCAATGAAGATGGAAACGGAAGTCAGAGCTGCTCGCTCAGGCTTAGTTCAGGATCTTCATGTCAAAGAGGGTGATGCTGTTGCTGTTGGTTCACCACTGCTGAGCTTGGCGTAAGGGAGTACCATGGACGGATTAATAACCTTATGGCGTGAAACAGGTATAGCTAACTTCGAACTGGGCCAGATCATTATGATCATGGTTGGTTGTTTGCTGCTGTTTCTTGCTATTCGTAAAGGTTTTGAACCCTTGTTACTTCTGCCAATTGGCTTTGGTGCGGTTCTAGCAAATATTCCAAATGCTGGTTTCACTGAACCGGGAGGATTGCTTTACTACGTTTACCACGTAGGGATCGAATCGGGTGTGTTCCCGTTGTTGATCTTTATGGGTGTAGGAGCAATGACTGACTTTGGTGCTTTGATCGCAAACCCAAAAACATTGTGGTTGGGGGCAGCGGCGCAGTTAGGTATTTTTGCGACCTTATTTGGCGCTATTTTCCTTAACTATGTTCCGGGAATGGAATTTACCATGGCAGATGCGTCATCGATTGCGATTATCGGTGGTGCAGATGGCCCGACAGCGATTTTCTTAGCAAGTAAATTGTCGCCGGATCTGCTGGGTGCGATTGCTGTAGCTGCATACAGCTACATGGCATTGGTTCCTATTATTCAGCCGCCAATTATGAAAGCTCTGACGACACCCGAAGAGCGCCAAATTAAAATGGCTCAGCTTCGTCATGTTGGGAAAACTGAAAAAATCATTTTCCCTCTGATTGTCCTTCTGATGACAATTTTGTTCCTACCGTCAGCAACTCCACTCGTTGGTATGTTCTGCTTAGGGAACTTGATGCGAGAAGCGGGTGTCGTTGAGCGTTTGTCTAAGACTGCACAAAATGAGTTGATCAACATCGTCACTATTTTCTTGGGGCTTGGTGTTGGTTCTAAGTTGCAAGCGGATAAATTCTTAAATTTAGAAACGTTGGGTATTTTGGCTTTAGGCGCCGTGGCATTCAGTATAGGTACTGCTGGTGGCGTGATTATGGCTAAGGTACTTAATAAATTTTCTAAAGAGGATATCAACCCGCTTATCGGTGCGGCTGGTGTATCTGCGGTTCCTATGGCTGCGCGAGTGGTTAACAAGGTTGGCTTACAAGCTAACCCTCAAAACTTCTTGTTGATGCACGCAATGGGACCAAACGTAGCCGGTGTTCTTGGTTCTGCGGTTGCCGCTGGCGTGTTGCTCGCATTAGTAGGTTAATAGCTAACTGATGAAACCAATTGGTTGAACGTACCAATAGAGGACATTATCTTTGCTTAACGCTTTCGCGGTATGAAACTGTAGTGTTTGTAAATATTGGTATATATTCAAAGGGATGCTGCAGCATCCCTTTTTTATTTGCGCTATAGGGACAGTTGAAATGGAAAACAAGCAAATTGCTATTACCCAGTTTGGTGGGCCTGAAGTTTTATCTATATTATCGTCACCAATACCAGAGCCGAAAGCGGGCGAGGTATTAGTCCATGTTGCATACTCTGGAATCAATCCGATTGATGTAAAAACACGGGCAGGTTTAGGTTGGGCTGCAGCTCAAAATAAAGACAATTTACCTTGGGTACCGGGTTACGATGTTGCAGGGCAGGTTATAAAAGTCGGCCAGGGTGTTTCTCGATTGCAAGAAGGCGATAATGTTGCTGGTTTCATCGGTTTTCCTACTCAAGGTGGAGGCTATAGCCAATATGTTTGTGTTCCAGAAAAGGAACTGAGTCTAGTGCCTGAATCGGTCACTTTAGAAGCAGCTGCCGTGCTTCCTCTTGCGGGGCAAACTGCTGCTCAGGCTTTGAATAAAGCGGAAGTGAAAGAAGGCGATGTAGTACTGATTTTAGCGGGTGCTGGTGGTGTTGGACATTTAGCTGTGCAGATAGCGATTGCAGCAAAAGCAGAGGTTTATACCACTTGCAGCGAAAGTAATCTGGATTATCTGGCTACTCTTGGTGCTCATGCGATTAACTATCAGTTTGCACCTGTATCACAGCGTATTGATAAAGTGGATGTATTGATAGACCTTGTCGGCGGTGATGCTGCTTTGGATGCGTTGAAGTGTCTCAATGATAACGCTCGTGTTGTCACTGTTCCGACATTAAGTGCAGAACTGATTTGTGAGAAAGCCAAAATGTTGGGTTTTCAAGCCACAGGTATGCTGGTAGATCCTAACCCTGAGCAATTAGACACTATGTTATACATGGTTAGCGTTGGATTGTTAAAAACTGAAATTCAACATATTTATCCTATGGATGAAGTTCAACAAGCCCATAAACAAATAGAAACGGGTCATACACGAGGCAAGGTTTTGTTAGATATGAAATGATTGAGTTTTTTAACTCTCTTTTTACCCAATTTGCGCAGTTATTCTCTGATTCAGCATTATGGGTTCTCTTTTTTGGCGGCTTTCTTAGTGCAACTCTGCTTCCCGGTGGTTCAGAAGCCGCTTTACTCGCTACTTTATCGCTTAATCAATATCCCGTATTTTTTGTCATTACAATCGCAACTTTGGGTAATACCCTTGGTGGCTTAGTCAACTATTGGTTAGGTTTATGGTTGCCGAATAGAACTCAGCAGCAAAAGCATGGTCATAAAGCTTTAGCTTGGTTAACTAAGTATGGTTATTGGTCTTTGCTGTTTAGTTGGTTACCTATTATTGGCGATCCACTTTGTTTAGCCGCAGGCTGGCTAAGAATGAAATTTTTACCTTCATTTGTCATGATTTTGATTGGCAAAGCGCTTCGATATTCCATTCTAGCCGTTCTTTTCTTTTTCTAAGATTTTCTAGGGAGATGTTATGAGGAAAATCTGGGCTGGAGCCTTCTCATTAATCGCCATTTATGGCTGTAGTACTCAAACCAAACCAGAGACAGAACTCTCCTCACTTCCTCAAAGCATCCACTTTATTGAACAAGTGGATGCAGCGTCTGGCAAAGTGATGATCCCTTATTCTAAATATCAGTTAGATAATGGATTAACCGTTATTCTTTCTCCGGATCATTCTGATCCGGTAGTGCATGTAGACGTTACTTATCATGTGGGCTCTGCTCGTGAAGACGTTGGCAAGTCTGGGTTTGCACACTTTTTTGAGCACATGATGTTTCAGGGATCCAAGAATGTAGGGGACCAGGAGCATTTTCGATTGCTCACTGAAGCGGGCGGTGCCTTGAATGGCACAACAAATCGAGACCGGACGAATTACTATGAAACAGTACCTGCTAATCAACTGGAAAAAGTGCTGTGGTTAGAAGCTGATCGCATGGGCTTCTTGCTTGATGCGGTCTCTCAACGTAAGTTCGAAATCCAACGCGATACAGTGAAGAATGAGCGTGCGCAGAATTATGACAACCGTCCATATGGTCTTATGTGGGAGAAAATGGGTGAAGCCATTTATCCGCAAGGGCACCCATACTCTTGGCAGACAATCGGATATGTCGAAGATTTGGATAAAGTGGATGTAAATGATCTAAAAGCGTTTTTCCTGCGTTGGTATGGTCCTAACAATGCTGTTTTGACTGTTGGTGGTGACATTGACGTCGATGAGACTCTTCAATGGGTAAACAAATATTTTGGCTCTATACCTAAAGGGCCGGAAGTGAAAAATACCAAGAAGTTGCCCGCCATTTTGCCTCAAAACCGCTTTATCACCATGGAAGACCGTATTCAACAGCCGATGGTATTGATTGGCTGGCCGACGTCATATCGTGGTGCTGATGATCAAATGTCGCTGGATGTTTTAGCTAGTGTCCTTGGTAGCGGTACTAACAGCTATCTCTACCAAAACTTAGTTAAAACTCAGAAGGCAGTCAGCGCGGGTTCTTTCCATGATTGCTCTGAACTGGCGTGTAATTTCTATGTGTTTGCAATGGCTCCAGCCGGTAATAAAGGTCAGTTAGCGCCTTTATACAAAGAGCTTATGCAGACACTTGATGAGTTCAAATCGAAGGGCGTCGCAGCTGAGCGTTTAGAACAAATCACAGGAATGGCTGAAGCGAACTCGGTATTTGCTCTGCAGAGCGTGTCAGGAAAAGTGGCTCAGTTAGCGGCAAATGAAACTTTTTATGGTCAACCGGATCGTATTGAAGATCAGTTGGAACAACTGCGCCATGTATCGCCGAAGAGCCTCACAGCGGTATATAACAAGTATATTAATGGCAAAAACAAAGCCACGCTTAGTATTGTCCCACAAGGTAAGACAAGTTTTGCCGTGAGGAAGGCGACATTTGTAACACCTGAACGTGATTTGCCGGAGCATCAAAAAATTTCTGAACAACAACTGACGTACCGTCATGTCAAAGATACTTTCGACCGTTCAGTCATGCCGAAAGTCGCTGATGCGGTTCAGGCCCGTTTACCGACCTTGTATGACATTTATTTCAACAACGGTGCTGAGTTGCTTGGAACCAAGACATCTGAAACTCCGACTGTGGTCATTCAATTTAAACTTCCGGCCGGTGAAAGACATGTGCTGAGAGGAAAAGAAGGCTTAGCAAATTTAACCGCAGCCATGATGGAACAGGGTTCAGCATCAAGGAGTGTAGAAGAGATTCAAGCGCAGTTGGATAAACTAGGCTCAACCATCAGCGTGAATGCTAATGCCTATTCAACAAGCGTTGTGGTTTCTAGTTTAGAGAAGAATCTGGCTGAAACTTTGTCGGTTATTGAGGAAGTGTTATTCCAACCGGGCTTTAAGCAAGACGATTTTGACCGAATCAAGCAGCAGATGATTCAAGGAATGGTCTATCAGCATCAACAACCAGAATGGCTAGCATCGCAAGCAACACGTCAAGTATTGTTTGGCTCCTCGATTTTTGCTCGCTCCAGTGATGGTACCAATGATTCTATCGCCAGTTTGACATTGGAAGATGTGAGGCACTTCTATCGTAAACATTACACACCGAATGGTGCTCAAATCGTTGTTGTTGGGGATATTTCAAAGCAGGATATTCGCAAGCAGCTAAACTTTTTCGCCAATTGGAAGGGGGAAGCTTCGCCTCTGATTGATCCGCAAATCGTTCCTAACTTAACCAGCAAAAAAGTTTATCTGGTGGATAAACCGGATGCGCCTCAATCAGTCGTTCGTCTAGTTCGACGCGGTTTACCGTTTGACGCAACGGGTGAACTATACCTGAGTCAGTTGGCAAACTTTAATCTTGCCGGTAATTTCAATAGCCGTATCAATCAGAATCTACGTGAAGATAAAGGTTTTAGCTACGGTGCGAACAGTTACTTCTCCAGCAACCGAGAAGTGGGTGCGGTAGTGTTTAATGCTCAAGTCAGAGCGGATGCTACGTTAGATTCGATTATCGAGTTACAGAATGAAATGGCGAAGTTCAGTGAGAATGGCTTAACTGACCAAGAAATGGATTTCTTACGTCTAGCTGTGGGGCAACAAGATGCCTTGAAGTATGAAACTCCGGGACAAAAAGCGTCCTTATTAAGTAGCATATTGACCTACAGCTTGGATAGAGATTATCTACAAGTACGTAATGAGATAGTAAAACGCGTTGATAAAGTGACACTAGATCGTTTAGCTGCGAAATGGTTTAATCCGAATGATTACCAGATTATCGTGGTCGGTGATGCAAAAACACTCAAGCCTCAACTAGAAAAATTAACAATTCCCGTAGAAGAGCTTGAAATCATCCGCTAGAGTACACATAAAAGAGGGGGCGACGTTCGCGTGCCTCCTGTCTGTCTTCGTAGATTCTTCCACTAAACAAGGTTGAACTGCTAGAGGATTAGGCCGACTCACAATACATATAAGCGAATCCCAATTTGACTAATTTTGCCGAGCGACTTGAACGAGTTGCAAATAAATCTAAAGTATTTCAACAGTTTGGCCGTGGTGTCGAACGTGAAACACTACGCTATACATCAGATGGTGAGCTGGCTTTGACTCCGCATCCTCAATCACTTGGCAGTGCTTTGACGAACCGTTGGGTCACAACAGATTTTTCAGAGTCTTTGCTGGAATTTATAACGCCAGTTTCTAATGATGTTGCAACTTTGATGTCACAACTGAAAGACATTCATCATTTTGCCCAATCTAAGCTCAATGATGAGAAATTGTGGCCGTTATCTATGCCTTGCTATGTGGGTAGTGAGGATGACATCAATCTTGCTCAATATGGCTCGTCGAATACTGGACGAATGAAGACCTTGTATCGCGCAGGTCTTAAAAAGCGTTATGGCAGCTTGATGCAGATTATTTCCGGTGTTCATTTCAACTTCTCTTTCCCTGATTCATTCTGGGACGCTCTGTATGGTGAGCAAGATGAAAACGCGCGTCAGGATACAAAATCGGAAGCGTACTTTGCGTTGATCCGTAATTACTATCGATTTGGATGGTTGATCCCGTATTTCTTTGGAGCATCGCCAGCACTGTGTTCATCCTTTATTCGTGGTCGCGAAACAAAACTGCCATTTGAGAAAGTCGGTGGCACTTTGTATCTTCCACACTCAACGTCTCTGCGCTTGAGTGATTTAGGTTATACCAACAGTGCTCAGAGTGGGCTGAAAATTGGCTTTAACGGTTTAAACCAGTATCTAGAAGGGTTGAACAGAGCGATTCGTACTCCTTCAACAGAGTTTGCAGAAATTGGTGTTAAAGTGGATGGTGAGTATCGCCAGCTAAACAGTAATGTTCTGCAAATTGAAAATGAACTGTATGCGCCAATTCGTCCTAAGCGAGTAGCGAAAAGTGGTGAAAAACCATCAGAAGCGTTAGCGCGAGGTGGTGTTGAATATATTGAGGTTCGCTCTCTGGATGTTAACCCATTTAGTCCAGTGGGTGTAACAGAACAACAAGTTCGATTCTTAGATCTGTTCTTAACATGGGCAGCTCTTTCTGACTCAGACCCTATGGATAGTTGTGAACTGGAATGTTGGAGAGACAACTGGAACAAAGTCATTGTTCAAGGTCGTCAAGTTGGCCTTGAGCTGCAGATTGGCTGCCATGGTGAAAAACTATCGTTGCAAGACTGGGCGAAGCGTGTGTTTGCTGATTTGCGCCAAATTGCCGAAGTGATGGATGCAGAGCTTGGCGGTCAAGCGTATCAGCAAGTGTGTAATGAGCTGGAAACGTGGATCGATAATCCTGATAAAACATTATCAGCACAACTGCTGGAGCAAGTAAAATCTGCTGGTGGTTTAGGTAAAGCTGGTTGTGCGTTAGGTATGCAATATCGTCAACAAAACCTTGAACATCAATACCAAGTTTATTCAAAAGAGTTGATGGAAGAAGAAGTTCTTCGCTCTGCTCAAGAACAACTCACTATCGAACAACAAGATACGGTGAGTTTTGATGAGTATCTTGAACAGTATTTTGCTTACTTGAAATAAGCCGCTTCACGATTGATGCTTAGATCGCTATCATTAGCAAATAAAAAAGTTAGCAAACCATTTATCTGTGTTGGAATAGAATTAAATACCAGCACCATTGGAGAGAAAGAACAATGCCATTATTAGACAGCTTTACTGTTGATCACACTCGAATGAATGCACCAGCGGTACGTGTAGCGAAGAAAATGCAAACCCCTAAGGGCGATACCATTACTGTTTTTGACCTACGTTTTACTATACCAAACAAAGCAATCTTGTCTGAAAAAGGTATTCATACACTAGAGCATCTATATGCAGGTTTTATGCGTGCACACCTAAATGGCTCAAGTGTTGAGATTATTGATATTTCACCAATGGGTTGCCGTACAGGTTTCTACATGAGCCTGATTGGCACACCAACTGAGCAAGAAGTGGCTTATGCTTGGCTTGCTGCAATGCAAGACGTGCTAAAAGTGGAATCTCAAAATAAGATCCCTGAACTTAACGAATATCAATGTGGTACAGCAGCAATGCACTCGCTAGAAGAAGCGAAGGAAATCGCTAAGACTGTTATCGCTGCGGGTATCAATGTTAACCGTAACGATGAATTAGCTTTGCCAGAAGATATGCTGAAAGAACTGAAAATCGACTAATTACTGTTAGATTGCAGATATTAAAAAGGCTTGGTTTTACCAAGCCTTTTTTGTGTTCTTAGAAAAGAGATTTACGCTTTCTTCGGTTTGCGAGGATGAACTCGAACCAGCTTAATGCGGTTCTCTTCCAGTTCAACAATTTCCATCGGATGATTTGCTACTTTGACGCTGATTTGGCTTTCTGGGATCTCTTCAAGATGTTCCAGAATTAAACCGTTAAGCGTTCTTGGACCGTCAGTAGGAAGTTTCCATTTTAGACTCTTGTTGATATCACGAATGTTTGCACTGCCTTCAATCAGGAAGCTGCCATCACCTTGCGGTGTAATTTCTTCAGATAAGCTTGGTGCAATAGAGGTGGTAAATTCCCCCACAATCTCTTCCAAAATATCTTCCAAAGTAATCAAACCGATAATGTCACCGTACTCATCAACCACCAGACCGATACGCTCTTTATTTCGTTGGAACTTTAGGAGCTGAACGTTTAACGGTGTGCTTTCGGGGATGTAATAAATTTCATCAGCGGCACGCAGGATGATCTCTTTATTCAGTTCGCTTTTCTCCAACACAAAGCGAGAGGCTTCACGTAAACGTAGGATACCGACAGCTTCGTCTATTTGGTCTCGATACAAGACTACACGGCCATGCGGAGAGTGAGTAAGCTGACGAACAATTGATTTCCAGTCATCATTAATGTTGATTCCCGTAATTTCATTACGTGGAATCATAATGTCATTCACTGTTACGTGCTCAAGGTCAAGAATCGACAGCAGCATATCTTGGTGACGACGAGGAATGAGTCCGCCCGCTTCATTTACGACTGTACGGAGCTCTTCAGAACTGAGGTGATCATCACCACTGCTTAAGTTCTTTACGCCCAATAAGCGAATAAAACCGTTGGTAATGAAGTTGACGAACACAACTAATGGCGCGAAGACTTTCATCAGTATTGACAGCAATACACTGCTTGCGTAAGACACTTTCTCAGGGAATAGCGCGGCTAATGTCTTAGGCGTGACTTCAGCAAAGACAAGTACCACAAGAGTTAACACACCTGTTGCGATTGCAACTCCGTAGTCACCGTATAGACGCATACCGATAATCGTCGCAATCGCGGAAGCGAGAATGTTGACGAGGTTATTACCGATAAGAATTAGGCCAATAAGACGATCTGGACGACTAAGTAATTTCTCAACTCGTTTTGCGCCTTTATGCCCTGTGTTGGCGAGGTGCTTTAAACGATAACGGTTGAGAGACATCATGCCTGTCTCAGAACCAGAAAAATAGGCAGAAATAACAATAAGACACGCAAGCAGCGCAAATAAAATACCCGTAGAGATATCGTCCAAAACGATCTTTTTCCTTATAACAGATTTAGGTAAATAAAATTTAGTAATTAATGGATTATGATAAGCCGGAAGTCAATCAAGACAACTCGCGAATGTTTACTCAGCTCAGGATTATTTCTCTGACAAATCGGCTTCCAAAGTAAGCCAGAGTCAGCAATGTTGCTCCAGCAACTGCAAACCAAGTCACTTTTCTTCCTCGCCAGCCTTTTTGGTAATGACCCCAAAGTAAGATGGAGTAGACCACCCAAGCAATAAAAGAAAGGATCGCTTTATGAGCCTTGCCTTGAGCAAACATATCCTGAACAAAAAACCAACCAGTAATAAGAGTACCAGTTAGCAGCAAGTTACCAATCAGAATTATCTTAAACAATTGGCGTTCAACCATGAGCAATGGTGGCAAATTAGGGTTAATTGCTAAAGCTTTTTTCTTTTTCAATTTGTAATCAAGCCAAGCCAGTTGCAACGCATAAAGAGCACCAATAGACAGTGTCGAGTACGAGAACAGAGCCAGTGATATATGAACGAGCAATTTAGGATCGTTTTCCAAGTGCGTAATGAACGTGCTTGGTAGGAACGTTGCGGCCGATACATTAATGGCTGAGAAGCTATAAACAACAGGCAATAAGAACCATAACCGAGTTTTAAACATCGCTACGCTCATGACTAGAGAGATAATAAAACTGATCAGTGAAGCAACGTTGAGCATACTCAAGTTCTGCCCAGAGGCATTGATAATAAGATCTCCAAGCAGCCAAGCATGAAAAACAAGTGCTAAGAAAGCAGAAATAAAAACGGACTTTGCTCTTATACCTGTGTGGTTGACTAGACTAGGCACTATGGTTGCGATAGATAAAACGTACATTAGAGTGGCAACGATAGCGATTAAGTTATCCATACTTCTCACATAAATGGCTGCTGAATTAACGAATTATACATTGCATAACCCTAATGAGCTACGGTGGATCTTGATTGATTTTTGATAGTTGAGATCTCACAAAGTTAACCCAATCTAGAAGACAAACCTCAGTGTTCCCAGTTATAGAGATGTCTGCACCTCCCCGTAGTGGGGAATAGGGTATGACTATGGACTTGGCTAATGTATACTCACAACAATTAATCGCCGTACCGCGAAGAGAATAAAGATGTTTGAGAATTTAACGGATCGACTATCCAAGACGCTGAAAAATATCAGCGGCAAAGGACGTCTTACAGAAGACAATATTAAAGAGACCCTGCGTGAAGTTCGCATGGCGCTATTGGAAGCTGACGTTGCACTTCCTGTAGTTCGTGATTTCGTAAACCGTGTTAAAGAGAGCGCGGTAGGTGTCGAAGTTTCTAAATCGCTGACCCCAGGACAAGAATTCATCAAGATCGTACGTAGCGAACTTGAGAAGGTTATGGGTGAATCTAATGAAGCGCTTAACTTAGCCGCTCAGCCACCGGCTGTTATTCTCATGGCAGGTTTGCAAGGTGCAGGTAAAACAACCAGCGTTGGTAAACTGTCGAAGCTATTAAAAGAGCGTGATAAGAAGAAAGTGCTGGTGGTTTCCGCCGACGTTTATCGCCCTGCGGCGATTAAACAGTTAGAAACTTTGGCCACCGATCTTGGTGTTGATTTCTTCCCGTCTTCAGCTGACCAAAAGCCAATTGATATCGCGAATACGGCTATCGATCATGCGAAGAAAAAATTCTACGACGTATTGATTGTCGATACTGCAGGTCGTCTTGCTATCGATGAACAAATGATGTCGGAAATCAAAGACCTTCATAAAGCGATCGACCCTGTTGAAACGCTGTTTGTTGTCGATGCGATGACAGGTCAAGATGCTGCAAATACGGCTAAAGCATTTGGTGATACTCTACCACTAACAGGTGTAATTCTGACCAAAGTGGATGGTGATGCTCGTGGTGGTGCCGCGTTGTCTGTACGCCATATCACAGGAAAACCAATTAAATTCTTGGGTGTGGGTGAAAAAACTGACGCTCTAGAGCCGTTCCATCCAGATCGTGTTGCTTCCCGTATTTTAGGTATGGGTGACGTACTGTCACTGATTGAAGACTTACAACGTAATGTTGACCAAGATAAAGCGGAAAAGCTAGCTAAGAAGTTTAAAGAGAAAAAAGGCTTCGACCTAGAAGACTTCCGTGAACAACTTGGCCAAATGAAAAACATGGGCGGTATGATGGGAATGCTGGATAAGCTTCCGGGTATGTCTCAGCTTCCTGCTGGTGTTAAAGACAAAGTCGATGACGGTATGTTTAAGCAAATGGAAGCCATCATTAGCTCCATGACAATGAAAGAACGTCGTAACCCTGATTTGATCAAAGGTTCTCGTAAGAAACGTATTGCGTCAGGTTCTGGTACACAGGTACAAGACGTTAACCGCCTATTAAAGCAATTCACTCAAATGCAAAAAATGATGAAAAAAATGCAGAAAGGCGGCATGAAAGGCATGATGCGCAACATGCAAGGCATGATGGGCGGAATGGGAGGTATGGGCGGAGGCGGTGGCGGTTTCTTCGGTCGCTAATCTAAACCCAGACCTCTATTTGTTAAGTTGAGAATATTGTTTGTTCAAAAAACGTTCTCAACTTTTCAAAGTGTTATCAAGGTCACAGTAATTTACCCCTGCTTTTGGTGGTGAAAATTTAGCTAAAAACCTTGCAATGCCTCGGAATAAGAGTAAAATTCCGGGGCTTTATTTTGGCACGAGACCCCAAGCTGTTTTATCTAAGACGGTTACTGGGGTTAATTTTATTTTTGAGAAAGCAAAGAGGACGACATGGTAACCATTCGTTTGGCACGTCACGGCGCTAAAAAGCGTCCATTCTATCAAATCGTTGTTGCAGACAGCCGCAACGCAGCTACTGGCCGCTTCATCGAGAAAGTAGGTTTCTTTAACCCTACTGCTACTGGTCAAGAAGAAGGCCTACGTCTAGATCTAGACCGTGTGAACCACTGGGTATCACAAGGCGCTACTGTATCTGACCGCGTAGCTAAACTAGTTAAAGACGCTCAAAAAGCGGCTTAATTCTTACATTTAGTGAGTAACTAGTTTATGTCGATGAAAGGTAAAGAAGCAATGAGCAAACAAAACGAGAGAATTGTTGTAGGCAAGTTTGGAGCTACTTACGGCATTCGTGGTTGGCTTAAGGTTTTTTCCTATACAGACAATCCGGAAAGTATTTTTGATTACGCCCCTTGGTTTGTTAACCACAAGGGTGAGTCAGTTGAATACAAAGTAGAAGGCTGGAAGCGCCACAACAAAGGTCTTGTAGCAAAACTAGAAGGTCTTGATATTCGTGAAGACGCGCATCTACTGACTAACTTTGAAATTTCAATTGATCCTGCAGTACTACCAGAATTGCCAGAAGATGAATTCTACTGGCGTGAATTGTTCGGCATGCAAGTGGTAACCACTCGAGGCTACGACCTTGGTAAAGTTACTGACATGTTAGAAACAGGCTCGAACGATGTTCTCGTAGTTAAAGCAAATCTGAAAGATGCTTTCGGACAAAAGGAACGATTAATCCCGTTCCTTGAAGAGCAAGTGATCAAGAATATTGATCGCACTGCTCAACGGATCGAAGTTGACTGGGATCCAGCGTTTTAACTCTAAAATATAAGGCAAAGAACACATGTGGGTTGGCGTTATAAGCCTATTTCCTGAAATGTTCCGCAGCATTACAGATTTTGGAGTCACAGGCCAAGCGGTTAAAAAAGGGTTGTTGTCTGTTGATACATGGAATCCTCGAGATTTCACTCAAGACAAACGTCGCACTGTCGATGATAAACCCTACGGTGGTGGTCCTGGCATGTTAATGATGGTACAGCCTTTGCGCGATGCTATTCATGCTGCCAAACAAGCCGCACCGGGAAAGGCGAAAGTCATTTATCTTTCTCCTCAAGGTCGAAAACTCGACCAGCAAGGAGTTGAAGAGCTCGCTACAAATAAGAATCTTGTTCTTATCTGTGGTCGTTATGAAGGGGTAGATGAACGCATTATTGAATCTGAAGTTGACGAAGAATGGTCAATCGGTGATTTTGTAATGACGGGTGGGGAAATCCCAGCCATGACGTTGATTGATTCTGTATCTCGGTTTATTCCGGGGGTACTTGGAGATTTCGCGTCAGCAGAAGAAGATTCTTTTGCCAATGGCTTGTTAGATTGTCCACACTATACGCGTCCTGAAGTGTTAGACGGAAAAGAAGTACCTATGGTACTGAAATCTGGCAATCACGAGGACATTCGTCGCTGGCGACTGAAATCGTCGCTAGGCCGAACTTGGTTAAGACGTCCGGAGCTCCTGGAAAACCTAGCTCTGACTGACGAACAGGAACAATTGCTGGCTGAGTTCATTAAAGAAACTCGGAATAACCGGTAACCTATTAAATTTAGTATCAGTTTATTCTAGGAATTTAAAAAATGAGTAACATCATCAAAGCTCTTGAGCAAGAGCAAATGAAACAAGACCTACCTAAATTTGCACCAGGTGACACTGTTGTAGTTCAAGTTAAGGTAAAAGAAGGTGAACGTGAGCGTCTACAGGCATTCGAAGGTGTTGTAATCGCTATCCGTAACCGTGGTCTACACTCTGCATTCACTGTACGTAAGATTTCTAACGGTGAAGGTGTTGAGCGTACGTTCCAAACTCACTCTCCTGCTATCGGCGGAATTGAAGTTAAACGTCGCGGTGCAGTACGTCGTGCCAAGTTGTACTACCTGCGTGAGCGTTCTGGTAAGTCTGCTCGTATTAAAGAGAAACTTGCTAAGAAGTAATACTTCATATCGCATTCTCATAGAAAAAGCGGAGCCAATTGGCTCCGCTTTTTTATATCTCAAATCCTAAAAGCCAAAACACATCGAGACTTCGCTATTCACGAGTGTCTTCCGAAATTGTTACTGGTACGGTAATTTCTTCACCTTTACGTAATAATGTAAAGTTCGCAACTGTGCCCGGTCTCAGGTTGGTGACGAGATCCATTACGCTTTGGCGGCCATTGATTTTGTGATCGTCAATTTTTAAGATGATATCGCGTGGTTCAAAGCCTGCTTTTGCAGCTGGGCCATTAGGATCTACAGCCAAAATGATGATTCCGCCAATATGCTCACTTCCCAGTAAACGCGAGGTAACAGAGTTAATGTCTTGCCCATCAACACCTATATAGCCGCGTATTACACGTCCATCTGCAATGATCTTTTCCATGATGGTATTGGCAAGCGCATAGGGTATGGCAAATGAAATACCGTAGGTTTCTAAATCTGTAGCTTGTTGGAAAGACGCGGTATTGATACCGACTAGTTCACCCTGAGTGTTAACAAGAGCACCACCTGAGTTACCTTTATTGATAGCTGCGTCTGTTTGGATGAAAGCTTGTCGACCATCAGCACTGATTGAAGAGCGACCAGTAGCAGAGATAATACCAAATGTAGTGGTTTGCCCTAGGTTGTATGGGTTGCCAATAGCCAGAACAACATCGCCAACTTTAGCTTGATAGTTAGGATTAAGGGGAATAACCGGAAGGTTATTGCCTTCAACGCGTAATACAGCGATATCGGTTCTTCTGTCTTTACCAACCAACTGAGCTGCTGCTACTCGTCCATCTTGCAGAGCAACAATGATTTGATCGGCTTGAGCGACTACGTGATAGTTGGTAACGATATAGCCTTTCTCACTGACGATAACACCTGAACCCAACCCCTGAGTTGACAACTTGTTGCGGTCATTCTCTGAGTATTTACGACTATAGATATTGACCACCGCTGGTGCAGCTTTACTTACAGCACTATTAAATGAGATTTGTAATGAAGTAATGTCAGCGGATGCATTGCTGTGTTTAGGAAGAATATTTTCTCGTAAAGATGGCATTGCAGAGATAATGATAGCAGCAGTAGCCAAGCCTATCACAACAGAACGAAGCAGAACTTTAAGCATAAATTCCCCAAAATCAACGCAGCTATATCCTTGTTTCTTGAATGTACAGTGGTGCTAACTATGTTCATTTTCCCGATAACATTATGGTTTATGTGATTAGGGAATCTTTGCTTGCTGCGTACCTGCAATATCAAGTTCTTTGGTTATAATCGAGTGAGTTTAAATAGTTGTATCCCAAGATGTTTGGGTTCGTGATCTAGAAACGAAGAATAGCATTACCAGACTAAATAACAAAAGGACCACATCAAATTGTGGTCCTTGTAAGTATTGTATTAAAAGTTGATCTTTAGGTTTTATCGAACAACTTCTTATCTAACAACTAGGTAGATTGTGCGATCACCTCGTTGAATATTCAGAGCAAGGATACTTGGATTTTTATCCATAATTGCTCGTAAATCCGCGATATTTTTTACACGTTGTCTATTCACACCAATAATGATGTCATCGGTCTGAAGTTGATAACTTGCTGCTGGAGAGTCTTTCGCAACACTTGTTACTTTTACACCCTCGATAGGATCACTTGCTGTAGTGTTACTTAATTCAGCACCTTGTAACCCATGGTGTAGATTGTCTGCCTTAGTTTTCGCGTTGGTTGCTTCGCCTAGCGTCACTTCGTAAGTTTTTTCTTTACCTTCACGAATGACACCCAGTTTAATGGTTTTTCCTGCTCCCAACGTTGCTACTTTAGCGCGTAACTCAGAAAAGGTTTCTATCTTCTTACCATTTACCGAAACAACAATATCACCCGCTTTAAGGCCTGCTTTGTCTGCCGCACTGCCGGGCACTACTTGGCTTACGAAAGCGCCTTTAGTCGATGAATAGCCCATAGCTTCAGCGAGCTCAGATGTGACTTCTCCACCTTGAACACCAAGCATGCCGCGTTTCACTTCGCCAAATTCAAGAATTTGACTGGTGAGGTTCTTCATCATATTAGACGGAATGGAGAAACCAATGCCCACGTTTCCGCCGTTAGGACCAAGAATCGCAGTGTTAATACCAATCAGTTCACCATTGAGGTTTACTAGTGCGCCACCGGAGTTACCGCTGTTGATCGCCGCATCGGTTTGAATGAAGTTTTCGAAGTTTTCAATATTCAAACCACTTCGACCAAGAGCTGAAACAATACCGGAGGTAACTGTTTGACCAAGACCAAATGGGTTACCGATCGCTACCGCGAAATCGCCGACGCGCAATTGATCCGAATCTGCAATCTTAATTTGCGTTAGGTTTTCTGCTTTTTCTAGTTTCAGTAAAGCAATGTCAGACATTTCATCACCGCCAACAAGCTCTGCATTCAGTTCTCTGCCATCATGCAGCTTGACGCGAATTTTTTCTGCATTGTTGATGACGTGGTAGTTAGTCACAACATAACCTTTACCCGCATCAATAATAACACCAGAACCTAGCGCTCTAAATGGGCGCTCTTGCATTTGTTCTACGGGGAAGTCGGGACCAAAGAAAAATCGGAACTGTTCTGGAACTCTTTGTCTAGAGACTTGAGTACCTTCTACGGCAATGCTTACCACTGCTGGTGTGACTTTCTCGAGCATTGGCGCCAAGCTGGGCATTTGCTCTCCGTTCACAGATAAAGGCAGTGCTGCAGTAGCAGGCATTGGTGCAATGATAGAACTTAAGCTTAAGGATAGGACCGTTAAAGCAAGCAAAGGTTTTTTCATCATGAAACTCCTCATTGATAAGTATCTGGTCGTGATTAATATTTGTGCTAAATATTAAACTTCAACAGACTCAGTGAGAGTTATGACTCAAAAACCTTTTTAAAGTTCACTAGAGATTGATTGTTATCAATATGAGTGTCAATTAGCTCGCTTTGACATCAATAACATCTGAAGAACGGAGAATGGTTTTTTCTTCATTCTTTAATAGCCCCGTAGCACCTAAAGCGTAATCTTTTGGTTGCTCTTCAAGGGTATCGTCGGTGGTGCTTTCATCTTTTTGTTGAGCAATTTGTTTAACAAACGGGTTATCTTGCTCAGGAAGATTTGGAAGTAACTCACTAGAGGTCTTAGACATATGCTGATAAAGCTTAGTGTAGTCTTTACCAAGTGTATCGAGCATTTCTGCAGTTTGGGCAAAATGATCTGCGAGTTCTTGACGTTGTTGCTCAAGAGCGTACTTCGCACCGTCTAAATCTTTTTGTAAGGATTTCTGCGCCTTATATTGAGGCGTGGTTAAACGAGAAATCACAACGCCAGCAACGAGGCCGACTAACAATCCAACAATCGCATAAATCCAAGGCATAACAGCTCCTTATTGTTGTTATTTAACATGTTTTTTACCAGCTGGTTACACATGCGTATGTCTCATGGTACTATGACTCCCCGAATGGATAAAGCAAAAAGCATGTGCTCTACATTGCAGTTTCTTCCCCTCTTTCTTTGAGCAGATAGTCATGACTCCGAAGCAGCGATACGAACAAGATTTAAAAAGGTCGGATTTTCAACAAGATGAAGCGCAAGCTATGGCTGTAAATGCCCTGGATAACCTTTATCATCAGCTAATTGATTATCTGAATACACCAGTGGTCAAACCATCTCGTTGGCAAAAACTATTGGGAAAGAAAGAAGAGAAACCTGAACTCCCTAAAGGTTTGTATTTTTGGGGAGGAGTAGGGCGCGGTAAAACGTATCTGATGGATACGTTTTTTGATGCTTTGCCAATAGATAAAAAAATGCGGGTGCATTTCCATCGTTTTATGTATCGAGTACATGACGAATTAAAACTTCTTGAACATGTCAGCGATCCACTGGAGCTTATTGCTGATAAATTCAGTAAAGAAGCCGTGATTATCTGTTTTGATGAGTTTTTTGTATCTGATATTACCGATGCAATGATTTTGGGAACGTTATTTCAAGCCCTGTTCCAGCGAGGTGTTGTCTTGGTTGCAACGTCAAATATCCCGCCCCATGACCTTTATAGAAATGGTTTGCAGCGTGCTCGTTTCTTACCAGCTATCGCTCTGATTGAAAAATACTGTCATATCTTAAATGTCGATAGTGGTGTTGATTACCGTCTAAGAACATTGCAACAAGCTGAAATTTATCACTATCCGCTCGATGCTAAAGCTTCTGAGAACCTGAATAAATATTATGAACAACTTGTTGGAAGCGAAAAGCCGAAACAGCATCAAATAGAGATTAACCACCGCACTATTGATGTGATTGAAGCCAACGACGGTTTGCTCTATGCATCATTTGAGCAGCTGTGTCAGACGGCTCGGAGTCAGAATGATTATATCGAGCTGTCAAAACTCTACCACACGGTTTTACTTGCTGAAGTTAAACAGATGGATCGCACCATTGAAGATGCGGCGAGACGCTTTATCGCGTTGGTTGATGAGTTTTATGAGAGAAATGTGAAGCTTATTGTTTCAGCGGAAGTACCGTTAGAACAACTTTATACACAAGGTCAGCTGGAGTTTGAATTTAAGCGTTGTCAGTCTCGTTTAATTGAGATGCAAAGCCATGATTACTTAGCTCAGGAGCACTTAGCGTAAGTCTCACCAAAGTGATAAGGAAAAATAACTTTTTTGTATAAAAAGAGGTGATTTTTCCTTCACTCTTCTTTATAATCCTGCGACCCACCGTTACTGCAGGTCTTTTTAGGCCGGGAGTACCACCCACTCGAAGGGGTGTTGTCTGGGCTCTTAGACAGTGGGAGCAATTTGCTCCTTTAAGTGTAAATTTTAATTAACGGGTTATTATTAGCATGAAAACATTCGTTGCTAAACCAGAAACTGTAAAACGCGACTGGTATGTTGTAGACGCTGAAGGTAAAACTCTAGGCCGTCTAGCAAGTGAAATTGCATCTCGCCTACGTGGCAAGCACAAAGCTGAATACACTCCACACGTAGACACTGGTGATTACATCATCGTTGTTAACGCGGAGAAAGTTGCTGTAACTGGTAACAAAGCTAAAGACAAAATGTACTACCGTCACACTGAATTCCCAGGTGGCCTAAAATCTTTCAGCTTCGAGAAGCTGATCGAGCGTAAGCCTGAGATGGTACTTGAGCTAGCGGTTAAAGGTATGCTTCCAAAAGGTCCTCTAGGCCGTGCTATGTACCGTAAGCTTAAAGTTTACGCAGGCGCTGAGCACAACCACGCTGCTCAACAACCTAAAGTACTAGACATCTAATTGGGGATATCGGAAATGGCAGAGAATCAATACTACGGCACTGGCCGTCGCAAAAGCTCAGCTGCACGCGTTTTTATTAAACCAGGCAGCGGCAACATCGTAATCAACAAGCGTAGCCTTGATGAATACTTCGGTCGTCCAACTTCTCGTATGGTTGTTAAACAACCTCTTGAGCTAGTTGAGATGGTAGAGAAACTAGATCTATACATCACTGTTAAAGGTGGTGGTATTTCTGGTCAAGCAGGTGCTATCCGTCACGGTATCACTCGCGCTCTTATGGAATACGATGAATCACTACGTCCTGCACTACGTGCGGCTGGCTACGTTACTCGTGACGCTCGTTGCGTTGAACGTAAGAAAGTTGGTCTACGTAAAGCACGTCGTCGTCCACAGTTCTCAAAACGTTAATCTTTCTTTATTGGAAGATGTTCGTTGGTCCAGTTTTTACTGGATTGGGACAAAAAAAGCTCGGCTTATGCCGGGCTTTTTGTTTTTCTTAGCTTATGAAAAATTTCATTTATCAATAATCACTTCCGAAACTTTTGCAGCCTGACTCCCTTTTGTGACGCAACTTAGGGTTTGCTTCACGAATGTTACAAAAAGGTAGCTTTATCTTGTCAAAAAGTAGGGTTTTATTTATCATTTGCCGTCAAATAAATACAACTAAATTAGTATTTTGTTAGCCATGCTCTTAAGCGGAATAACAGCAATCCAAAAGGAGCAAATGGGAGAATGTCTGGATGAGCAATGCGCCTTTGAACAACAGTCGCAGACGTTTCTTAACTGCGACAACTGCGGTTGTCGGTGGGTTAGGAGCGGCGGCAGTTGCTGTACCTTTTATAAAATCTTGGAACCCAAGTGCGAAAGCAAAAGCGGCCGGCGCCCCTGTCGAGGTTGATGTAAGCAAACTCGAGGAAGGGCAAATGGTTCGTGTTGAGTGGCGAGGTAAACCTGTATGGGTTGTTCGTCGTTCGCAAACTATTGTTGATGCTCTTAAAGAGCACGATAATCAATTACGTGATCCGAACTCTGGTGAAGAGCAACAGCCGGGTTACGCTCAAAACACTTATCGCTCAATTAAGCCTGAATATTTCATTGCTGTGGGTATCTGTACGCACTTAGGTTGTTCACCAAGCTATTTGCCTGATTCTTTCAGCGAGCAAGTCCAAGGCGTTAAGTCAGGTTTCTTCTGTCCTTGTCACGGTTCGAAGTTTGACATGGCTGGAAGAGTGTTCCAGGGCGTTCCTGCACCACTGAACCTGGTCATTCCGAAGCATATGTATTTAAGCGATACAAGAATTGTCATCGGTCTCGATGAAACAGGGGAGGCATAATGCAAGCTCTACTTGATTGGGTAGAAAAACGTCTACCCGCGATGAACGCGTATAAAAAGCACCTTTCTGAATATCCAATGCCAAAGAACTTCAACTTTTGGTACCTTTTTGGTTCCTTGGCGATGCTGGTGCTTGTAAACCAGATCCTAACGGGCATTTGGTTGACGATGAACTACGTTCCTTCTGGTGAAGGTGCCTTTGCTTCTGTTGAATACATCATGCGTGATGTGGAGTTCGGTTGGTTGCTACGTTATATGCACTCAACGGGCGCTTCTGCATTCTTCGTGGTTGTGTATCTGCATATGTTCCGTGGCCTAATCTACGGTTCATACCAAAAGCCTCGTGAACTTCTTTGGCTGTTCGGCATGCTAATTTTCTTAGTGCTGATGGCTGAAGCGTTTATGGGTTACTTGCTACCTTGGGGACAAATGTCTTACTGGGGTGCACAGGTAATCATTTCTCTGTTTGGTGCGATTCCAGTCATTGGTGATGACTTAACACTATGGATTCGTGGTGACTACGTAATCTCTGGTGCAACGTTGAACCGTTTCTTCGCACTACACGTAATCGCTTTACCAATCGTGTTACTGCTGTTAATTGTTTTGCACATTCTTGCTTTGCATGAAGTGGGCTCAAACAACCCTGATGGTATCGAAACTAAACTGCCTAAAGGCTCTATGGGTGACGATTACCAATCACAGTTCAAGTTCCACGATTACTACTCGAAGAAATACGACATCATCGACTCTATTCCTTTCCACCCTTATGGAACGGTAAAAGATATGGTTGGTGTTGCGGGCTTCTTGTTCTTGTTCTGCTACGTGTTGTTCTTTAACCCAGAAATGGGTGGATACTTCCTTGAGCCGCCTAACTTTGAAGCTGCAAACCCACTGAAAACACCAGCGCACATCGCGCCAGTTTGGTACTTCACTCCGTTCTATGCGATTTTACGTGCGGTTCCGGATAAGCTAATTGGTGTTGTTGCGATGGGTGCATCGATTGTCGTGCTATTCCTATTGCCTTGGTTGGATCGTTGTAAAGTTCGTTCTTACCGCTATCGCAGTAAGTTGCATTTAATCAACATTATTCAATTCACCATTTGTTTCATTGCTTTAGGTATCCTTGGTGCGCTACCAGCGACGGCAACTTATACCTTACTAGCTCGAATCTTTAGTTTAGGTTACTTCATGTTCTTCGTATTGTTGTTCTTCTACAGCAAAAATGAAGCAACCAAGCCACTACCAAAGAGGGTGACATTCAAATGAAAAAATGGATTGTAATTTTGTTTGCATTGTTGCCTTCACTGGTGATGGCAGCAGGTGGAAATGTACATTTAGATAAAGCAGAAAATGATTTAACTGATCAAGCATCTTTACAACGTGGTGCTAAGTTATTCATGAACTACTGTTTTGGATGTCACTCTACTCAATACCAACGTTATGAGCGTGTTGCGACGGATTTAGGCATTCCGGCTGATTTAATGAAAGAGAATCTTATTTTCAACCCAACCACTAAGATTGGTGAGTTGATGGAAAATGCGATTCCTGACAAATCAGCTGCAAAATGGTTTGGCGCTCCACCGCCAGATTTGACTCTAGTCGCACGCGTACGTGGCGCTGATTGGCTGTATACCTACTTGCGTTCATTCTATGCGGACCCAAGTCGCCCATTTGGTGTAAACAATATCGTTTTCCCAAGCGTTGGTATGCCACATGTGCTTGAAGAGCTGCAAGGTACTCCGGAACCGGTCTTCGATACTCATGTCGTTGATGGTGAAGAAGTTAAGGTTGTAGTTGGTACTAAGTCTCAAGGCAATGGTGAGTTAAGTTCTGGGGAGTATGACCAAGCTGTATTGGATTTGGTTAACTTCCTCGAGTACTCGGGCGAACCTGTTAAATTGGAACGCCAAGCTATGGGTTGGTGGGTATTCGCATTCTTAGTTGTGTTCACTATCGTAGTCGTAGCACTTAAGAAAGAATATTGGCGTGATGTGCACTAATTGTGCTATTATGTCGCGCTAAATCCTAGTATTTAATTCTGCAATGGGGGCTTAGCCTCCATTGTTTTTTGTGTCTGTGTAAGTGTGCTGGAGGGCTCCATGGCTGTAGCTGCCAATAAACGTTCTGTGATGACTCTATTTTCAAGTGCATCTGATATGTATAGCCATCAGGTTCGTATTGTGCTGGCTGAAAAAGGTGTCAGTGTTGAGGTTGAGTTGGTTGATGAAGATAACTTACCAGCTGATCTAGTTGAGCTTAACCCATACAAAACGGTACCTACTTTAGTCGATCGTGAGCTTGCGCTTTATGATTCAAAAATCATCATGGAATACCTTGATGAACGTTTTCCGCATCCACCACTAATGCCTGTATATCCGGTGGCTCGTGGTAATAGCCGTTTGATGATCTATCGTATCGAAAGAAACTGGTATTCACTTGCTGAGAAAGTAATAAATGGCAAGGGTGAGGAAGCGGAATCGGCACGTAACAAACTACGTAACGACTTGCTAACTCTAGCACCAGTATTTGCTGAATATGAATACTTCATGAGTGAAGAGTTCAGCCTAATTGATTGTTACTTAGCTCCGCTGTTATGGCGTCTACCAGTTCTGGGTATCGAGCTAGTTGGCCCAGGTTCGAAAGAACTTAAAGTTTATATGAACCGAGTATTTGAGCGCGATTCATTCCTAGCTTCTCTAACTGAAGCAGAACGCGAGATGCGTCTTGCTCGTTAATGGCTGTATTTGATGGATATTGATCAAATGACACCTCGCCGACCATATATGCTGCGAGCATTTTATGATTGGTTGCTAGAAAACGAATTAACTCCTCATCTTGTTGTAGACGCGACAATGCGTGGCGTTCGAGTTCCTATGGAATACGTACAAGATGGGCAAATCATCCTCAATGTGGCACCTCGTGCGGTCGGCAACTTAGAGCTGGGTAACGATGACGTTACATTTAATGCTCGTTTTGGTGGCCGCCCACAAGTTGTTGTTGTTCCGTTGTATGCTGTACAAGCAATTTATGCTCGTGAAAACGGTGCTGGAACCATGTTTGATCCAGAGCCAGCTTATGAGCAAGAACTTGATTCAGATATGATTGTGGAAGATGTCACAGGCGAAAACATCGAAGCTGAAGCTTCTGTTGATGATGGCCCGTCAGATGATGAGCCCCCTCGTCCTAAAGGCAAACCAAGTTTGCGTGTTGTGAAATAACAAGTCGTGAAGTAATACTAAAAAGCAGCTCAATGAGCTGCTTTTTCTTTATGAGATTCTTATCTGCTCTTACTCAGTGCCATATTCGAAGGCTCTGATGACCTGTTTTACGCCAGAGATGTTACGCGCAATCTCCGTCGCTTTATCCGCATTCTCACGAGATACGTAGCCAAACAGATACACTTCTCTCGCTTCTGTAATGACTTTAATCTTTGTACCGTTAAGGTCTGAATCTGCTATCAGAGCAGATTTTACTTTGGTCGTGATCCAGCTGTCGTTACTGATCGCACTCACAGACAAAGGCTCAGCAATTTTGACCTGATTATGCAGCGTTTTTACACCTTTAACTTTCTGTGCTTGGGCAATAAATTGGTCTAACAGTTCGGCGTTTCTCGCTTGGCCGAGAAGAACGACGGTTCCTTGATATGAACTAGCGATAAAGCGAGCGGCACCTCTGTAAGGTGCTTTGTTACCAAGACCTGCTACCTCAAACTCAATTTGGTTATCGTTCCAAATCTGCTGTGTCGTGCGAGGATCAGTGACCAAATTTGCGGTTGTAGCAGCGCCAGCGACAAATAACCCGGCACACCCTGACAAACTCATTGTGGCACTTAATATTAAAGCTAGGCGGAGAGACTTCATAACAAACCTTCTACTGTTATTCTTCGTGGGATGGGAAGAGAACCTGATCAACCAAATCACACAAGCAGTGCAGCGTAAGCATATGGACTTCGTGAATGCGTGCAGTTCGGTGAGAAGGAATACGAATTTCCACATCATTCTCTCCCAGCAACCCCGCCATTTCGCCACCATCTTTGCCAGTCAGGGCAATGATCGTCATATCACGAGTTACCGCCGCCTCCATTGCTTTGATGATGTTCTTACTGTTACCGCTGGTTGAAATAGCGAGTAAGATATCGCCCGGCTGACCGAATGCACGAACTTGTTTAGAGAACACTTCTTGGTAGTGGTAGTCATTAGCCACTGCTGTAAGAGTTGTTATATCTGCAGTTAAGGCCATGGCAGGTAAACTAGGACGCTCAGTTTCAAAACGGTTAAGTAAACATGAGACAAACTGCTGAGCGTTAGAAGAAGAACCACCATTACCACAGCAGAGAATTTTGCTGCCGTTCAAAAGGCTAGCAACAATCGCTTGTGAGGCATGTAAAATAGCATCTGGCAGTGCTTCCGCTGCTGCTATTTGAATCTGAATACTTTCAGTGAAACTGTCTTTAATGCTTTCTAGCATTGATTATCCTTCGGTAATTGCGTTTTTTATCCACTCGATATGATTACCATTATTGTGAATAGCGACCACATCAAATCTAAAATCTGTAGCATCAGCATTTAAGCCTTGCTTGAGCATCCACCAATTAGCCGCTTTGATCAAGCGGTGCTGTTTTTGTCGGGTCACACTTTCCGCTGCGTGACCATAAGCCTGACTGGCGCGATACTTAACCTCGACAAAAACGATGGTGCTGTTTTCTTTCATTATCAGGTCTAACTCACCACCTCGTGCAAGGAAGTTTTTATCAATTAGAGATAAACCTTGGCGGCGTAGATGTTCCGCCGCCATCTGTTCAAACTGCTCGCCTTTACTGCGCTTGCTCAGAAGTAGCGCCATGCTCTGCCCAACTGATTTCGCGCTGCACTACACATTGGTCATCAATACTGAGTACACCTGTCTGACCATCAATGGTATATCCTTCGACGGTTTTCATCTGTGGAAGTTCAACCATTAAACGATAAGCATCCATACCCAGAGCCTGTAATCGGCGTTCTGCGTTTGAGTCTTTAGGCCACAAGCGCTCCATTTGTTCAGAGATTTCTGGCTGAGGATGAATGAGAAGAGGAATATCGCTGTAGCTGACGCCAGTTAAGTCTTCATACTGACGACCACCACCGTTACTTTTTGAATTTGAGTAAAGTTTTGGTGGGCGAGTGTCAGGGTTAATCGCCACTTCAATAAATGGCTTAATCAGAGTGAGTTCATCACTGCTTGCAAAAATGTATACCGCATCGATATCGCGACGGCTACGAGGCTGGCTCTCAAGTTTGATGTTGAGTAATCCTTCCATCTGAGCAATGTTCTGCTGGCTATCTTGCAAACCAAATACATTGTTTATACTGCGTTGAAGCTGGCGTTTGTCACCAAACAGGTTCACAGCGACTTTGTTGTTACTGTATTTACGCCATTCATCATTGAAAGCTTCAACAACGCGTTCGCCATAACTACTTTGAGGCGCAAGAATCAGAGGATATTGCGCGCCTTCAGCTGCTAGGTGTTTAGCCGCTTGTGCAACTTCCTGCTCAGGAGACAGTGCGAGGTAACAAATATCAGTGCCTTCGATCAATTCATCTGGAATATTCAACGCAAGACTTGGGATCGTGCGCTCTTCAGTCCTGTGTTGCTGCTGCATCTGTGCGATATTTTCTTTAAGCAGAGGACCAACAATGAAATCAATCTGTTTCTCTTGGACTTTAGCTTTTATTGCATCTAAAGACTCAGTGTTGGTGTCGATAATAGTTAGTGTTGCGTTATCTTCACGTTTTTCGTCATTCATCATCGCCATAATGAAACCATCACGAATTAACTGAGCCTGTTTATCAAATTTTCCTGTAAGTGGCAGCAGTAACGCCGTGTTCACTGGTTGGATAATGGTAAGACTTAAGATGTCGGTAATCGATTTAGGCCTATATGTTGCTGCAGGATGGTTAGCATTTTCTGCCAGCCATTTCTCAAGGGTGTTCTTTAGTTGTGGAATATCGTTGCCAAACGTCTTCACGTAGATAGCCAGTTGTAACCAGCCGTCTAAAATTTCTTCTTCCGGTTGCGTCGTCAGTTGAGTGATGGTTTGACCTGAATAGCGTTGTAAATTAGCCCAAATTTGATCAGATATGGCTTCTTCTTGATCACTCGGGATCAGACCATAAAGTGCAGACAACTCGCGGCTAGTATCAAACGGACGATCAAGCGCGGTGAAAATATCTGCTCTCATTTGATGGTATTGAACCCATTGAGAATCCGCTAACGTCCATTGAGCGTTAAAGTTAAGCTGATTCAGCGCTTGGCTATACTGTTCAGCATTCATAGAAAGCTGAGCTTTGCCCATTTGCCATTCAGCTTGTTGTACTTCACTAAGATTCTGTTTTGACAGTCGGTAAATGAGTAACTGAGCTTGCTCTGTGTTGTTACTCGCGATAGCCGCTTTCATGGCCATAATTAACCAGTCGTTTTGCAAGCTACCCTGACTACTGTCTGCTTTCATAAGATAATTTTGTGTCGGCTGGTTCGCTTCAGCGGTGATATCAACGTATTGAGGTGCTGAAGGTTTAGACGAACAAGCTGCTAACGTTATTGCTAATGCAACTGGAGCGAGTAAGCGTGGTACACTGATTCTCTGATGGTTATTTATAGCCATGAGTTCTTTTCATTATCCCGAGTGAAATTGTCTCTATATTAATCGTTGAAGTGATGGTAAACAAATGACAGATAACAAAACCTTGCCGGCAGAGGTCCCAACTTTATACATTGTTCCTACTCCGATAGGCAATTTAGGGGATATTACCCAGCGCGCCTTAGACGTGCTCTCAAGTGTTGATGTTATCGCAGCAGAAGATACTCGCCATACTGGCAAATTACTTTCTCACTTTAATATCCAAACCAAAACCTTCGCTTTGCATGATCACAACGAACAACAAAAAGCTCAAGTATTAGTTGAAAAATTGTTAGCTGGGGAATCAATTGCATTGGTTTCAGATGCTGGAACACCACTTATCAGTGACCCAGGATACCACTTGGTGACGCAATGTCGTCAGGTTGGAGTTAAAGTTGTGCCACTTCCTGGTGCGTGTGCGGTAATTACAGCGTTAAGTGCCTCTGGTCTGCCGTCAGACCGCTTTAGCTTTGAAGGCTTCTTGCCGGCTAAAAGCAAAGGTCGTAAAGATAAATTTATGCAAATTGCAAAAGTTGAACGCACTTGTATCTTCTATGAATCTCCGCATCGTATTACGGAATCGCTGCAAGATATGCTGTCCGTTCTTGGTCCAGATAGAGAAGTGGTATTGGCTCGTGAGTTGACGAAAACTTTTGAAACGATTCAAGGCATGCCGCTTGGCGAGTTGATTGAATGGATTGAAGAAGACGAAAACCGCAAACGTGGTGAAATGGTGCTGCTTATCCATGGACACAGAGAGCAAGCAGACGAAGCTCTCCCTGATGAAGCATTGCGTACTCTAGCCATTTTGACTAAAGAATTACCTCTAAAGAAAGCGGCAGCGCTTGCTGCTGAAATCTACAACTTGAAGAAAAATGCACTTTATAAGTGGGGATTGGAAAATCTGGATTAATCGTCTGGATTTTAAGCACCTGAGTGTTAATTACCGAGTAAAAGGCATTCTTCCTAGACACTGCGTTGAGTTATCTATAGAATTCGCGCTCGGAGTTGACTGGGTAGTCGCTGCTTTGTTGATGTCCTTCGGGAGACTGGCGTTGAAGTCCTTTGGGAGACTGACGCTGACGTCCTTCGGGAGACTGACAAAGGGGAGGAAAGTCCGGGCTCCATAGAGCAGGGTGCCAGGTAACGCCTGGGGGGCGCAAGCCTACGACAAGTGCAGCAGAGAGAAGACCGCCGATGGCCCGTAAGGGATCAGGTAAGGGTGAAAGGGTGCGGTAAGAGCGCACCGTGCGACTGGCAACAGTTCGTAGCAAGGTAAACTCCACCCGGAGCAAGACCAAATAGGCCTCCACATTGCGTTGCTCGCGTAAGGAGGCGGGTAGGTTGCTTGAGCCAGTGAGTGATTGCTGGCCTAGACGAATGGCTACTGCCGCGCAAGCGGAACAGAACCCGGCTTATACGTCGACTCCACCTATTTCAGACCCATCATAACTACCTCGTTATGATGGGTTTTTTGCTTTATATTGACTTAGTTGATAGCAAAACCACTAAACTTAGTACAATGTCACGCCCTGTAAGCGCTTATGGGTAGCAGTAGTGTAAGAATTCGGTACACTACAGGATGATTATGTACGGGCTGGCCCGCAGAACGAGAAACTTATGACTGACACTTTCCAACATATTTCTGTACTTCTTCATGAATCAATTGATGGCTTAGCTATCAAACCTGATGGTATCTATATTGATGGAACTTTTGGCCGTGGTGGCCACAGTCGTACCATTCTATCTAAACTGGGTGAAAACGGTCGTCTATATAGCATTGACCGCGATCCACAAGCCATCGCAGAAGCTCAGAAGATTGATGACCCTCGTTTCACTATCGTACATGGCCCATTCTCTGGTATCGCTGAGTACGCTGAACGTTATGATTTGGTTGGAAAAGTCGATGGTGTGCTGTTTGACTTAGGTGTATCGTCGCCACAACTTGATGACGCAGAACGAGGCTTCAGCTTTATGAAAGACGGCCCGCTGGATATGCGTATGGACCCAACGTCAGGTATCTCTGTTTCCCAGTGGTTGATGGAAGCTGACCTTGATGACATTACTTGGGTTATTCGTGAGTTTGGTGAAGACAAGCATGCTCGCCGTATCGCTAAAGCGATTGTTGCTTATCGTGAAGACGAAGAGAGCGAGCCGCTAACGCGTACCAGTCAACTAGCAAAGTTAATTTCTGAAGCTGCTCCGAAAAGTTTCAAAGAGAAAAAGCACCCAGCAACTCGCGCTTTCCAAGCATTTCGTATTTACATCAACAGCGAACTGGAAGAAATTGATACGGCATTAAAAGGTGCGGCATCAATTCTGGCTCCTGAAGGCCGTTTATCGGTGATAAGCTTTCACTCGTTAGAAGATCGCATGGTGAAACGCTTTATTCGTAAAGAAAGCAAAGGACCGGAAGTTCCTCATGGTATTCCTCTTACTCAAGACCAAATCAAAGCTTTGGGTAGCGCAAATTTAAAAGCGATAGGCAAAGCTATTATGCCTTCGAAAGAAGAAGTTGAAATGAATCCACGCTCACGCAGTTCGGTTCTGCGTATTGCTGAGAAACTTTGATTTATTTATGCATCAATCTAAAACTAACCTTGCCAAACTGATCGTCGTTGACCTGTTTACTGTGGGTCGGGTGCCGTTAGTGTTATTAATCTTGATCTTTGCGAGTGCAATGGGTGTGGTATTTACCACCCATCACACTCGCCAAGCTATTTCTGAAAAAGATCAGGCGTTTATGGAAAGGGATAGATTAGATAGTGAATGGCGAAATTTGATCATTGAAGAAACGGCCCTTGCCGAACATAGCCGTGTGCAGGAACTGGCTCAAAAAGATCTGGAAATGAAACGTCCGGATGCGGATAAGGAAGTTGTGGTTAACCTGAAATGAAAAAAAAGCCAGTTCAAGCAAAAGCTAAATCGAATAAATCAGCCACTAAACCTGTTCCATCCAAAGAAGCGATGCCAGCTCAAGTTTTCATCCGCTGGCGTTTCTATTTGCTTATTTTCTTTCTTTTGGCTGCTATGACCGCGCTTATCGGCCGAGTCGCTTTTATCCAAGTTATCGAGCCTGACAACTTAATCCGCGAAGGGGACATGCGCTCTATTCGTGCAAAAGAATTGCACTCGGCGCGCGGTATTATCTCAGACAGAAATGGTGAAGCTATCGCTGTTAGTGTTCCCGTGGAAGCGGTCTGGGCAGATCCGGTAGCCATCTTTAAACACGGTGGTTTACAGGAAAAAGATCGCTGGCATGCACTTGCTGATGTTTTGGGATTAGACCGTAACGCACTGTTGAAAAAAATCTCAGACAACAGCTCTCGCCGTTTTATCTACTTGCAACGCCAAGTCAGCCCCGCTATGGCGAAATACATTCGTGAGCTAAAACTCAATGGCGTTGGTCTAAAAGCCGAATCTCGTCGCTATTATCCGGCGGGTGAAGTCAGTGCTCATCTCATTGGTGTAACAGGGATTGATGGTCATGGTCTGGAAGGTGCTGAGCGCAGCTACGATAAGTGGCTGACTGGTGAATCAGGTAAAAGCATTATTCGTAAAGACAGATATGGTCGCGTAGTGGAAAACATCTCTCTAGAAGAAAGTGAGGAAGGGAAACCACTACAACTCACTGTTGACCAACGTCTGCAAGCGATCGCTTTCCGTGCGGTGAAACAGGCGATGGCCGACTACCGCGCAACATCCGCCTCTGCTGTGATGTTAGATGTAAAAACCGGTGCCGTATTGGCGATGGTGAATGCACCTTCATACAACCCGAATAACCGTAACGACTGGCAAAGTTTCAAAATGCGTAACCGTGTGATTACGGATGCGTTTGAACCGGGGTCAACAGTGAAGCCTTTTGTTGTTCTTGCTGCTCTGGCGAATGGTATTGCAGATAAAAACACCATTATTGATACCGGTGATGGCGTGCTGCAGATCGGCGGTAGCCGTGTGCGTGATACATCAAAAGTCGGCAAAGCTAATCTGCAAATGATTTTGAAGAAGTCGAGCAATGTTGGTGTGACTAAACTTGCTCTTCAAATGCCTCTCGAAGCGCTTTTGGGCATGTATAACTCTGTTGGCCTCGGAGAAATGTCGGGGCTAAACCTTGTTGGTGAAACCGCAGGTATTTTCCCAAGCCGTAATCGTTGGTCGCAATTTGAAATTGCCACACTTGCTTTTGGTTACGGCCTAGCAATTACCCCAATCCAATTAGCACATGCTTATGCCACTTTAGGTAATTTCGGGGTTTACCAACCTATTCATATTATCGAGAACAATCAACAGGATTTGTCTCATCGCGTGGTAGACGCTAAGTACGCAAAACAAGTGTTGGAAATGTTAGAAACAGTGACTCAACCTGGTGGTACAGCGGTTAAGGCTGCGGTTCCGGGGTATCGTATTGCAGCAAAATCAGGAACATCGCGTAAAGCTATTGCTGGTGGCTATAGTGATGAATACTTTGCTTACACAGCTGGTGTTGCTCCAGTTAGCGATCCGAGAATTTCGCTGGTGGTGATGGTCAATGAACCGCAAGGTGATTCCTACTACGGCGGCGCAGTAGCGGGTCCTGTTTTCTCAGAGATCATGAAAGGGGCATTGCAAATTCTGAACATTGTCCCTGACGAAAACAAATTTCAAGAATAACAATTAGTGTGAGAATCCGTATGAACACTAGTAAGGCTTTATCTGAACTTATCTCTCCTTGGCTTCAAGCAAACCCAGCTTGGGCCAATATATCTGTTACTCGTTTAGATCTCGACAGCCGTAAAATTCAGGCTGGTGATACTTTTGTTGCCATCGTTGGCCATGCCGTTGATGGTAGAAAATTTATAGATACTGCCATAGAACGTGGCGCGAATGCCGTGTTAGCTCAAGCGTGTTCGCTCAACAATCACGGCTATGTTGAATGGAAATCGGATGTTCCAGTTATCTATATTGATCAGCTTGATCAGCATCTGTCCCAACTGGCTGGAAATCTGTATGGTTCTCACCAAAGTCGTTTAGTGGGCGTTACCGGAACCAATGGTAAAACCACCATCACTCAGCTCATCGCACAATGGATTGATTTATTGGGGCAAAAAGCGGCGGTGATGGGAACAACAGGTAATGGTTTCCTTGCTAATTTAGCTCCTGCAGCAAACACCACTGGCAGCGCGATTGAGATTCAGGCTCAGTTGCATCATCTAGCTAAGCAGGGTGCAGACTTCACCGCTTTAGAAGTCTCTTCCCATGGTTTGGTGCAAGGGCGAGTGAAAAAGCTCAATTTTGATGTCGGCGTATTTTCGAACCTAAGTCGTGATCATCTGGATTATCACGGCACCATGGAAGAATATGCGAAAGCTAAATTCTCTCTCTTTACCGAACACCAATGTAAAAATGCGATCATCAATGTTGATGATGCAGTTGGCTTGGAGTGGAGCGCTAAGCTACCTCACGCTGTTGGCATTTCTCTGAAATCAAAACCTAATACAGAGCGAGCGCTTTGGACAACACAAGTTAATTATGCAGAAACGGGGATTATCCTTAGTTTTGACGGTAGTTGGGGCGCTGGCGAACTGCACGTTCCTTTGATTGGTGAGTTTAACGCTTCGAATGTCATGCAAGCTTTTGCGACGATGTTATCGCTGGGTTTTGCAAAAGACGAGCTAATCAAAACCGCGCCACAATTAAAACCAGTGCTTGGCCGCATGGAACTGTTCCAAGTGCCGAATAAAGCAAAAGTTGTGGTGGATTATGCCCATACTCCTGACGCATTAGAGAAAGCGCTGCTGGCGCTTCGAGTGCATTGCAGCGGTAAGCTTTGGGCAATTGTTGGCTGTGGTGGTGACCGAGATAAGGGCAAACGCCCTATGATGGCTTCAATTGCTGAAAAGTTTGCCGATCGTGTCATCCTCACTGATGACAATCCGCGTAGTGAAGATCCAGCCGCGATTGTACAAGATATGCTGGCAGGCTTAGACAAACCGAATGAAGCTCAGGTTGAGCACAGCCGTTATCTGGCAGCAAAATTTGCGGTTGATAATGCACAAGCGGATGACATCATCCTGCTGGCCGGAAAAGGCCATGAAGATTACCAAGTACTGGCGCATGAAACCGTTCATTATTCAGACCGAGAGTCTGCTCAAACCTTATTGGGGTTAGCATTATGATTAAGACATCTTTATCCCAGTTAAGTGAAGTTTTAAGTGCGCGTTTAGTCGGTCAAGACTGCAATATCGAAGCGGTGACTACTGACACTCGTCAGGTGCCAGAGAAGGCGCTATTTGTTGCTTTGGTCGGTGAGCGTTTTGATGCGCACGACTTTGCCCAGCAAGCTTTGGATAATGGCGCTTGTGCTCTTGTGGTGGAACGAGAGTTAGATATTGCTTTACCGCAGTTAATTGTTGCCAATAGCAAATTAGCATTGGGTAAGCTCGGTGCATGGGTTCACAAAATGTGCTCTACCCCGACAGTAGCGATTACTGGTAGTTGCGGTAAAACCACCGTCAAAGAGATGGTGGCGAGTATTTTGTCTTCCAAAGGGCAGGTACTTTTCACTTCAGGTAACTTTAACAATGACATTGGTGTGCCTCTGACTCTGCTTCGTTCGACGGAGCAAGATGATTACGCAGTCATCGAACTAGGTGCAAACCACATTGGTGAAATCGCTTATACCACCAAACTTGTTCAACCAGACGTAGCCCTAGTGAACAATGTGGCTGCTGCACACTTGGAAGGCTTTGGCTCTATTGACGGCGTGAAACGTGCCAAAGGTGAAATTTATCAAGGTTTAAAAGCTGCAAGTACGGCGATAGTCAATCTTGAAAGCAATGGTGGCGAACTGTGGCAATCTGTATTGGCAGACAAAACGGTGAAAACCTTTTCAGCGCTGAACACGAGTGCAGATTTTCATGCTAAGAACGTTCAACTGGATTCAGCCGGTCAAGCCTCATTTGATATGGTGACACCAGTCGGTGAGGTCAATATTTCTTTAAACATCGTTGGCCAGCACAACGTGTCGAATGCGCTAGCGGCATCGACTCTGGCAATTGAAATGGGCGCGACGTTAAACGAAATTCAATTTGGTTTGTCTCATTTACCTAAGGTAAAAGGCCGAGTGGATGTGCAAAAGTTAACCAATAACATCACCTTAATTGATGACAGTTATAACGCGAGCGTTCCGGCTATGAAAGCTGCGGTTGACTTGCTGGCGAGTTTTTCTGACAGCCGTTGGTTAATTTTAGGCAATATGGCTGAGTTGGGTGATGAAAGTCTTGCACTTCACCAACAAGTCGGAGAACATGCTGCACCATTCAATTTTGAATTTGTCTTGACCTATGGCGCTGATGCGAAAGTGATTAGCGATGTTTGTCATGGTAAGCATTTTGAAAGTCATCAAGAGATGATCAGTTTCATCGAGCAGGTTCTAGAACAACAACAGAATCGTTCTCATGTGCTGTTAGTCAAAGGCGCTAATAGTGCAGGTATGAGTAAGATTGCTGCTGCTCTTAAGGAGAATTACTCATGATTATTTGGCTAGCGGAGTTACTCCAGCCATATTTTTCGTTTTTTCGTTTGTTCGAATACCTATCATTTCGAGCAATTGTGAGCATTTTGACGGCACTTGCACTGTCGTTATGGATGGGACCTCACTTAATTAAGCGCTTACAACTTCTGCAAATTGGTCAAGTTGTTCGTAATGACGGGCCTGAATCTCACTTTAGTAAGCGTGGCACACCGACTATGGGCGGTGTGATGATCTTAGCGTCTATTTTTGCCACGGTTCTGCTTTGGGCGGATCTTTCCAACCCTTACGTTTGGGCAGTATTAGCGGTTCTTGGCGGTTATGGCGCTGTCGGATTTGTTGATGACTATCGTAAAGTCGTGCGTAAAAACACTGATGGTTTGATCGCTCGCTGGAAATACTTCTGGCAATCAGCCATTGCTCTGGTTGTCGCTTTTGCCTTGTATGCACATGGTAAAGATACAGCTGCGACTCAATTGGTTGTGCCTTTCTTCAAAGACATCATGCCTCAGTTGGGAATGCTCTACATTGTTCTGACTTATTTTGTCATTGTCGGTACCAGTAACGCCGTAAACCTTACAGATGGTTTAGATGGCCTTGCTATTATGCCTACGGTGCTTGTATCGGCTGGATTTGGTGTAATCGCATGGGCAACGGGTAACGTTAACTTTGCAAGTTACCTTCATATTCCATACATCCCTTACACTTCAGAGCTGGTGGTTGTGTGTACCGCTATTGTTGGTGCTGGCTTAGGTTTCTTATGGTTTAACACTTACCCAGCACAAGTGTTTATGGGCGATGTCGGTTCTCTGGCTCTTGGTGGCGCTCTAGGCACCATCGCGGTACTGGTTCGCCAAGAATTTGTGTTGGTTATCATGGGTGGTGTATTCGTCATGGAAACTATTTCCGTGATCCTACAGGTGGGTTCATACAAACTACGTGGTCAACGTATTTTCCGTATGGCTCCAATTCATCACCACTATGAACTAAAAGGTTGGCCAGAGCCACGCGTAATCGTGCGTTTTTGGATCATCTCGATTGTGTTAGTTTTAATTGGCTTAGCAACACTTAAAGTACGTTAATCGCTAAGGTACGTTAGTTACGAGCTAAACAGAAATAATGATTGGGGAACATCCCCAAAGGATATGGATTTAAAATGGACCGTTGGCAAGGCATTCAGCATGTTGTGGTCGTAGGGCTCGGTATTACCGGGCTCTCTGTCGTTAATTATCTGCGAAAGTTTCATCCTCAAATTGAGGTGAAAGTGATTGATACTCGTGAAAATCCGCCTAGCAAAGAACAGCTTCCGGCAGGCGTTGCTTTACATAGCGGCGGCTGGAATATGGATTGGTTGTTGGCCGCAGATTTGATCGTGGCAAATCCGGGGATTGCTTTAGCGACACCGCAGATTCAACAAGCTATTGCCACCAATATTCCTGTAGTAGGTGATATCGAACTGTTTGCTTGGCAAGTGCAAAAACCAGTAGTCGCAATTACGGGCTCCAATGGTAAAAGTACAGTTACCGACCTCATGGGTGTGCTAGGCAATGCGGCTGGGATTAAAACTTCGATTGGTGGCAATATCGGTGTTCCAGCGCTCGATTTGCTCTCTGATGATTCTGATCTTTATGTTCTTGAACTGTCGAGTTTTCAACTTGAAACGACTTCCAGCCTAAAGCTTAAAGCGGCAGCATTTTTAAATCTTTCTGAAGATCATATGGATCGCTATGACGGTATGGAATCTTACCGCCAAGCTAAATTACGCATCTTTGAACATGCTGAAACCTTAGTTGTGAACGCCGATGATCGTCAAACCTATCCAGATTCAAACAGCGCTAATCTGGTGAGTTTTGGCTTAGATAATCCTGCGGATTTCTACACTAAAGAGAACCAAGGGCAAGAGTGGCTAATGGCTGTTGATGAAGCTGTATTACCATCGGCAGAGCTGAGCTTAGTCGGGCGTCACAATGTAGCCAATGTATTAACTGTTCTGGTGTTACTTAAAGCGGCTGGTATTGATTACAGTGACTCACTGCTCAGTGCATTGAAGTCTTACACCGGATTGACGCATCGTTGTCAGGTGGTTGAAGACAAAAATGGTGTTAAGTGGGTAAATGACTCGAAAGCCACAAACGTAGCAAGCACGCTAGCGGCGCTATCAGGCTTATCTCTGGATGGGCGTTTGTATCTGTTGGTCGGCGGACTCGGTAAAGGTGCTGATTTTTCTTCGCTCAAGCACGTATTCGCAACTTTACCTCTCCAACTTTGTTGTTTTGGCACAGATGGCGATCAGTTTATCTCCCTTCACCCATCTGCACGTCGATTTGACACAATGGCGCAGGTAGTTAAAACCATTCATTCTGAGCTAAAACAAGGTGATATGGTGTTACTGTCACCCGCTTGTGCCAGCATGGATCAGTTTAAAAACTTTATGGACCGAGGCGAGCAGTTTGCCGCTCTAGCTAAACAATTTGCAGACAAGTAACTTGCGCCTAAGAGTCAAGTAATCGAAAGGTAATGTTTTGGGACGATTTAAACCAATAAATTCTATTCATAAATGGCTACGAACACCTTCCCCAGAGGCTTTGTTTGATCGTCAGCTCGTCTGGATAGCATTAGGTTTAATGTTGATTGGTCTTGTGATGGTGACATCTGCATCGTTTCCGATTAGTTCAAGGTTAACAGATCAACCTTTCCACTTTATGTTTCGTCACGCTCTGTTCTTGTTACTCGCAATCATTACCTCATCGGTCATTTTGCAAATACCTATCCAGCGCTGGTCTAAATATAGCTCTGTATTACTGGCGGTCTCTTTCTTGTTACTGGTGGTGGTATTAATTGGTGGTAAATCGGTTAACGGTGCATCTCGCTGGATTCCTTTAGGGCTATTTAACTTACAGCCAGCTGAGGTAGCAAAGCTGACTCTGTTCATCTTTATGTCGGGTTACTTGGTTCGTAAGCAGGATGAAGTTAGAGAGACTTTCTTTGGCGGTTTCATCAAACCGATTCTAGTGTTCATGGCTTTAGCGGTATTACTACTGTTGCAACCGGACTTAGGTACTGTGGTTGTGATGCTGGTGACTTTGTTCGGCATGTTGTTTATTGCTGGTGCGAAGTTGTCTCAGTTCCTCGCATTAATGGTGGCGGGTATCTTGGTTATTGTCGGACTCATTGCCGCAGAACCTTATCGTATTCGCCGCGTAACCTCATTCCTTGACCCTTGGGATGACCCGTTCGGAAGTGGTTATCAGCTAACTCAGTCATTGATGGCGTTTGGTCGTGGTGAGTGGTTTGGCCAGGGGCTAGGTAATTCCATTCAGAAGCTGGAATACCTTCCTGAAGCGCATACAGACTTTGTATTTGCAGTTGTGGGTGAAGAGCTTGGTTTTGTTGGCGTAGTACTGATTTTAATGCTGATATTTAGTCTGGTTCTAAAAGCGGCTTTCATCGGTAAGAAGGCATTTGAACATGATCACCAATTTGGTGGCTATCTGGCTCTAAGTATCGGTATCTGGTTTGCTTTCCAAACGTTGGTTAACGTTGGTGCCGCAGCTGGTATGGTGCCAACCAAAGGTCTTACTTTACCCCTGATTAGTTACGGTGGTTCCAGTTTAATTGTTATGTCGGTGGCAGTATCTATTTTGCTTCGTATTGACCATGAATGCCGAGTAGAACGAGTTCGACAGATAGAAGAAAATACGGATGAAGAATAAGAAACGTTTAATGGTGATGGCTGGTGGTACTGGCGGTCACGTTTTTCCGGGATTGGCCGTAGCGAAGAAGCTACAACAGCAAGGCTGGGATATTCGCTGGTTAGGTACGGCTGACCGTATGGAAGCCGACTTAGTACCCAAGCATGGTATTGAGATTGATTTTATTCGTGTAAAAGGGTTGCGTGGGCAAGGTATTGCTCGTTTGATTAAAGCGCCTTTTCAAATCATCAACGCTATTTTGCAAGCCAGACGCCATATGAAAGCTTGGCAACCTGACGCTGTACTTGGTATGGGCGGATACGTCAGCGGACCGGGGGGGATCGCAGCTTGGTTGCAAGGTATTCCCGTTATTCTGCATGAACAAAATGCGGTCGCAGGCTTAACTAATCAATGGTTATCGAAAATTGCATCACGAGTGTTTCAGGCTTTTAATGGTGCGTTTCCGAATGCGCCTGTGGTCGGAAATCCTGTTCGCACGGATGTCGTTGAGCTCCCTGAACCGACTCAACGTTTTTCTGAACGTAGCGGCCCTATTCGTGTTCTGGTCATGGGGGGCAGCCAAGGTGCAAGAATTCTCAATCAAACATTACCGGAAGTGATGGCGAAATTAGGCGAAGGCTATGAAGTGCGTCACCAGGCTGGTAAAGACAATCAAGCGGAAGTTGAGCAAACTTACCAAGTTGCTGGTGCGAAGAATTTTCAAGTTACCGAATTTATCGATGATGTAGCGCAAGCTTACGCATGGGCGGATTTGTTAGTTTGCCGCTCCGGAGCGTTAACGGTTTCAGAAGTTTCAGCAGCGGGCGTTGCTGCTATTTTCATTCCGTTCATGCACAAAGACAGACAGCAAGCACTGAATGCAGACCATTTAGTAGAGTGTGGTGCCGCTAAAATGATAGAACAACCGCAATTGACGGTTGAAAAGCTCAGTCAAACTATTGCTCAACTCGAACGTACCCAATTATTAGATATGGCTAACAAAGCTCGTCAAGCAGCAAAATTAGATGCAGACCAAGTGGTTGCTGATGCCATTATCGCTATTACTGAGAAATGAGAACCTATTCATGAAGATCAAACATACTCAAGACTTAGCTCAAATCCGAGCAATGGTGCCTGAAATGCGCCGAGTTAAATGCATACACTTTATCGGCATAGGTGGTGCAGGTATGAGCGGTATAGCGGAAGTGTTGCTGAATGAAGGTTATCAGATCACAGGCTCTGATATCGCGACTAATGCGGTAACCGAACGTTTAGAAAGTATCGGCGCGATGGTATTTATTGGTCATCAAGAGTCGAATGTTGACCAAGCAAGTGTAGTGGTTGTATCAACGGCGATTAATGAACAAAACCCAGAAATTCAGGCGGCTCGTGAAAAGCGTATTCCAATTGTACGTCGAGCTGAAATGTTAGCTGAGTTGATGCGATTCCGTCATGGTATCGCAGTTGCGGGTACGCACGGCAAAACAACTACAACCGCTCTAGTGACTCAAATCTATTCAGAAGCGGGTATGGATCCGACGTTTGTCAACGGTGGCTTGGTGAAAAGTGCGGGCACCAATGCTCGCTTAGGTTCAAGCCGCGTACTAATTGCTGAAGCGGATGAGAGTGATGCATCATTCTTGCACTTGCAGCCTATGGCAACAATTGTAACGAATATCGAAGCCGATCATATGGATACCTATGGTGGCGATTTTGAAACTTTGAAGCAGACGTTCGTCGACTTCATGCACAATTTGCCATTTTACGGTCAAGCCATTTTATGCATTGATGATCCAGTGGTCCGCGAACTAATTCCACGAGTTAGTCGTCAGGTTATCACTTATGGTTTCTCTGACGATGCGGATGTGCGTATTGAAAACTACCGCCAGCAAGGACAACAAGGTCAATTCACCGTTGTTCGTAAAGGAAAAGAGAATTTAGATATTACGCTGAATATCCCTGGTCGCCACAATGCTCTTAATGCTTCAGCAGCAATAGCGGTTGCGACGGAAGATGACATCAGCGATGAAGCTATTCTCAAAGCATTGATTAGTACGCAAGGGACAGGCCGTCGTTTTGACCATCTAGGTGAGTTCGAAACGGGGAATGGTGTTGCAATGCTGGTGGACGACTACGGTCACCACCCAACAGAAGTGGACGTTACCATAAAAGCTGCTCGTAGCGGCTGGACAGATAAGCGTCTCGTGATGATATTCCAACCACACCGTTATACCCGTACTCGCGATCTCTATGACGATTTTGCGAATGTGCTAGAGCAAGTCGATGTACTGATTATGCTGGATGTTTATTCTGCTGGTGAAAAGCCAATTGCAGGTGCAGATGGCCGTTCACTTTGTCGAACCATTCGCAGTCGAGGAAAAGTAGATCCTATCTTCGTTTCAGATAGTAAGACTTTGCCTGCAGTGTTAGCTAATGTATTACAAGATGGTGACTTAGTCCTGACTCAAGGGGCTGGTGATGTGGGCAAAGTAGCCAAACACTTACAATCGTTACAATTGAATATTGAAAAGATGCAAAAATATTAAATTCGTTGCTTATGGGTGTCCCATTCGTGATATTGGTGGTACTCCTACCAGTTTTATTTATTTGAGTGTTTGATACTTTTAGTGTCCTCAGTATAATCCTTAGGTTAAAGTTATTGCTTTTGCCTCTATTGTACATTGAAATAGGGAATTAAATTGCCAGTCGTCAACAGGAACAACGAACTTTGATAAGTAGTACATTTTCTCAAGGTCGTATTATGTCCCGTTCACCATTAGTTAGAGAGCACATAGTTGGTGCTAGCTTTTTGCTTATGGTGTTGTTGTTGGTTGGTATTTTGCTGTATTCAACTATCAGTTGGATGTGGGATGAAGAGAGGCTGCCGCTCTCAAAGATAGTTTTGCAAGGTGACTTACAATACGTATCCGCGTTTGATGTTCAGCGTGCATTTGGTCAACTTGATCATATTGGCACATTTATGTCGCAGGATATTAACGAGCTTCAATCCAGTGCTCAGTCAATTCCTTGGGTATCTCATGCTTCAATCCGCAAACAGTGGCCAGACACAATAAAAGTATTTTTAACTGAATATCAGGTTAAAGCTATTTGGAATGGTAATTCGTTACTTGATGATAAAGGTGTTGTCTTTAATGGCGATATTGCTCAAGTAAATGAGGAACACGTAAAACTCTATGGTCCTGATGGCAGTGCACCTGAAGTTTTAAATGTCTGGAAACAATACAGCCCTAAATTTCAGCAGATAGGCTTAAATATATCCTCTCTGGTATTAAACGAGCGTCGAGCTTGGCAAATTATTTTAGACAATGGAATTCGCTTAGAATTAGGAAAAGAGTCTTTAGAAGAGCGAATTAACCGTTTCTTTTTACTCTACAAGCAGCTAGGTAATGATGCTGACCGAGTGAGTTATATCGATCTCAGATACGATACCGGAGCGGCCGTTGGTTGGTTTCCTGATCAAGAATTAGCGCAAGAGAGCACAGATGAGTAAAACAGCTGATGACAAATTAATTGTTGGTCTCGATATAGGCACAGCCACCGTTTCAGCCTTAGTTGGTGAACTACTCCCTGACGGTCAAATTAATATCATTGGCGCAGGTACCAGCCCTTCCAGAGGAATGGATAAAGGCGGCGTAAATGATCTAGAGTCGGTGGTTAAATCGGTTCAGCGTGCAATTGACCAAGCTGAATTGATGGCTGAGTGCCAAATCAGTAATGTGTTTTTATCGATCTCTGGTCGACATATTACAAGTAGAATTGAAAAAGGCATGGGAACTATTTCTGAGGGCGAAGTTTCTCAAGAAGATATGGATCGTGCTATTCATACCGCGAAGTCGATTAAAATTAGTGAGGAACAGCGTATTTTGCATGTCATTCCTCAAGAATTTACGATTGATTATCAGGAAGGTATAAAAAATCCGCTAGGATTATCCGGAGTACGCATGGAAGTTAGCGTGCACTTGATTACCTGCCATAGCGATATGGCGAGAAACATTATTAAAGCTGTTGAACGTTGCGGATTGAAAGTTGAGCAGTTAGTGTATTCAGGGTTAGCAGCAAGTAATGCGGTTATCACTGAAGACGAACGAGAGCTTGGTGTGTGTGTTATTGACATTGGTGCAGGTACGATGGATATCGCTATTTGGACTGGTGGTGCGCTAAGACATACAGAAGTATTCTCATATGCGGGCAATGCGGTTACAAGCGATATAGCGTTTGCTTTTGGCACCCCAGTTAACGATGCTGAAGAGATAAAAGTTAAGTACGGCTGCGCGTTAAGTGAGTTGGTGAGTAAGGATGATACGGTAAATGTACCAAGTGTTGGCGGAAGACCATCACGAAGTTTACAGCGTCAAACCTTGTCGGAAGTGATTGAGCCTCGCTACACTGAATTAATGGGCTTAGTTAACCAGACTATCGATACTGTCCAAGAGAATTTGCGAAAAGAAGGCATTAAACACCATTTAGCTGCGGGTGTAGTTTTAACTGGTGGTGCTTCGCAAATTGAAGGTTTAGTGGAATGTGCAGAGCGTGTATTCCGCAATCAAGTTAGGGTAGGTAAGCCTCTCGAAGTGAGTGGACTTACTGATTACGTTAAAGAGCCGTATCATTCTACGGCAGTTGGTTTACTTCATTATGCGAAAGACAGTCAAATTAATGACGACATTGAGTTTCAAGAGCCTAAGCGCCAATCAGTGTCTAGTGTATTTGGTCGTTTGCGTAATTGGATACAAAAAGAGTTTTAACCTGAGTTGCAGGAAAAACGGAGATAACACATGTTTGAACCGATGATGGAAATGTCTGACGACGCGGTAATTAAAGTTGTTGGAGTTGGTGGCGGCGGCGGTAACGCTGTAGAACATATGGTGCGTGAGTCCATTGAAGGCGTGGAATTCATCAGTATCAACACGGATGCACAAGCACTTCGCAAAACCAGCGTAAGCAGCGTCATTCAAATCGGTGGTGATATCACTAAAGGTTTGGGCGCGGGTGCGAATCCTCAAGTGGGACGTGATGCAGCTCTAGAAAGCCGAGAACGAATTAAAGAATTACTAGCTGGTGCCGATATGGTGTTTATCGCAGCTGGTATGGGCGGCGGTACCGGTACCGGTGCTGCTCCTGTGATTGCTGAAGTGGCAAAAGAACTTGGCATCTTAACCGTTGCTGTAGTGACTAAACCATTTAGCTTTGAAGGTAAAAAACGTCTTGCGTTTGCTGAACAAGGAATTGAAGAGCTTTCTAAACATGTTGACTCTTTAATTACTATTCCAAATGAAAAACTGTTGAAAGTACTTGGTCGTGGTATCACTTTACTTGAAGCCTTTGCTAGCGCGAATGACGTACTTAAGAATGCAGTACAAGGGATTGCAGAGCTAATCACTCGCCCTGGCATGATTAACGTGGACTTTGCAGACGTACGCACAGTAATGTCTGAAATGGGCCACGCTATGATGGGTAGTGGTATTGCCAAAGGTGAAGACCGCGCTGAAGAAGCAGCTGAAATGGCAATTTCAAGTCCTCTACTAGAAGACATTGATCTTGCTGGTGCTCGCGGCGTATTGGTCAACATCACTGCCGGTCTGGATATGCGTCTTGATGAATTCGAAACGGTTGGTAACACTGTTAAAGCGTTTGCTTCTGACAATGCAACTGTCGTTATCGGTACATCGTTAGATCCAGATATGGCTGATGAAATTCGCGTAACGGTTGTAGCTACAGGTATTGGTAACGAAAGAAAGCCAGATATTACTCTAGTCGCAGGCGGTAAAGCGAAAGTTGCAGCAGTCGCTCAACCACAAGTTGCAGTAGCAGCAAAAGTGGAAGAGAAACCGGCACAGCCTTTGCATGAAAAGACAGAAGTGAAAGCACAGCCTTCACCGACGTCAAATGTTTCTTCTTCTAGTTCTAGCCAAGGGCAGAATGTTGCACCTAAGCCAGAAAAAGAGAGTGGATATCTGGATATACCTGCATTTTTACGTCGTCAGGCTGATTAAAATACCGCCACAATTTGACAGTGTTCAAAATTTTGGTAATATGTCGGTCGGTAAAGTTACCGGCCGAGCTTTGTGGCAATGATTTAGAGGCAAACAGATGATCAGACAACGTACTCTGAAAGAGATAGTGAAAACAACTGGTGTGGGTCTCCACTCTGGTCGTAAAGTCACGCTTACTCTTCGCCCAGCCGCTGCAAACACAGGTATTATTTACCGTCGTACTGACGTAAATCCACCAGTTGATTTTCCAGCTGACCCAGAATCTGTACGCGACACTATGCTGTGTACTGCATTAGTTAACGATGAAGGCATTCGTATCTCTACTGTAGAGCACTTAAGTGCCGCTCTTGCTGGTATGGGTATTGATAACGTCATTATCGAAGTGGATGCACCAGAAATTCCAATTATGGATGGTAGTGCGAGTCCGTTTGTATACCTACTTCAACAAGCTGGTATCGAGACTCAAAACGCGCCTAAGCGATTCATCCGTATTAAAAAGCCTGTTCGTTTTGAAGATGGTGATAAGTGGGCTGAAATGCGTCCACATAACGGTTTCAAAATGGATTTCCAAATTGAGTTTGACCACCCAGCAATCGATGGTGACGATCAACGTTTAGTGTTTGATTTTTCAACTCAAGGCTTTATCAAAGAGATTTCTCGCGCTCGTACTTTCGGTTTCATGCGTGATATCGAGTACTTGCAATCGCAAAACCTATGTTTAGGTGGCAGCTTTGACTGTGCTATCGTTTTGGATGATTACCGCATTCTTAACGAAGAAGGCCTCCGTTTCGCTAACGAATTTGTGACTCACAAAGTACTTGATGCAATTGGTGACTTGTACATGTGTGGTCATGCCATTGTTGGTGAGTTCAGTGCTTACAAATCAGGTCATGGTCTGAATAACCAATTACTACGTAAAGTATTGGCAGATCAAGAAGCTTGGGAATGGGCTACTTTCGAAGAGGAAGTTGGTTCACCAGTAGCGTTTGCAGACCCAAACATGGTTCTAGCGTAAAACATCAAGATTTTAAAAAGCCAGACTAAGTCTGGCTTTTTTTATACCTATCGTTTTATTACCTATCGTTGGTAAAACGACGCTAGCTTTCGGTAAGTTACTTTTTCGCAAGTTTTGCGATGTTTTCCAATCGTTGTTTAACCTTAGGGTTGGCGTTTTGAGCTAGCATTAACAATGATGAAGCGGCATTCTCTGAAAGTGGGGGGCGAGGAATTGCCTCTTTTTGATCCTTATTTGAACCTTTTGGGGTGCGATAAATAGCAGGGTTGATCTTTATTTCGATACTGATCAGTTTGCCGAACCCCTGATTTCTTAACTGGTTGAGAATATTTAGCCGATCATAGTCCACTTTCATTTTGATTGATGCACTAGCAGCTTCCAAAACTAAATGTCCACCGCGAACATTTGCCGCTCTTATGTGTGGTTCAATGCCTTTAGGTAACAGAGTTTGCAATATTAGGTTGATCTGGATGATCTCTTTCGCGTGCTGTTGTAACTTACTCAGCCGAGATGACTCAATCAATTCGTCTGTAGATGTGGGGCGATGATCTCGCATTCCGCACTCCTTTTATAAAGTTCTGCAGCATTCTATAACGTTTCTTTGCTGACTGAAATGAGCGATTGAAGATGTATTCTTTAGTGCCTTATAGCCTAAAACATTGGGCTTAGTGCACAAAATACAAAGCTCAAAGCAAACAAGTCTTAATGTTATTGGTTGTTGAACGAAAAATTACTTAAACTATGCGCCACTAGTGTCTTGAAAATAAACGTCATCATCACAATATCAGAAGATACATGATTTATCTCAGTATCCTTAGTTGAAAACAGGTAGAGACTGAAGGCATTAAGAGATCGCGGACGATCTAAGCAAAGAGAGATTCACAACAAATGATAACTAAGCTACTGACAAAAGTGGTCGGCAGTCGTAACGACAGAACACTTCGCCGTCTAAGAAAAATTGTAAAAGAAATTAATAATTATGAGCCTGCATTTGAAGCTCTGTCCGATGAAGAGCTAAAGGCTAAAACGGTAGAGTTTCGTCAACGTCTTGAGCAAGGTGAGAAATTAGACCAATTACTACCAGAAGCATTTGCTACTGTTCGCGAAGCTTCTAAGCGTGTATTTGGTATGCGTCATTTCGACGTACAGCTTATCGGCGGTATGGTACTGAACTCTGGTCAAATCGCAGAGATGCGTACAGGTGAAGGTAAAACACTGACTGCAACGCTTCCAGCGTACCTAAATGCTTTGCCAAGCAAAGGTGTTCACATTGTTACAGTGAACGACTACCTAGCGAAGCGTGACGCAGAAACAAACCGCCCATTATTTGAATTCCTAGGTCTGACAGTTGGTATCAACGTACCTAACATGTCACCACCAGCGAAAAAAGAAGCTTACCAAGCCGATATTCTTTACGGAACAAACAACGAGTTTGGCTTTGATTACTTGCGTGACAACATGGCATTTCGCCCTGAAGACCGTGTGCAACGCGAGCGTTTCTTTGCTGTAGTCGATGAGGTTGACTCAATTCTTATCGATGAAGCGCGCACACCATTAATTATCTCAGGTCCAGCTGAAGACAGTTCAGAGCTTTACACTCGTATCAATATCCTAATCCCGTCTCTTCAACTTCAAGATAAAGAAGATTCTGAAGAGTACCGCGGTGATGGTCACTACACTGTTGACGAGAAATCTAAGCAGGTTTACCTCACTGAGACTGGTCAGGAATTTGTTGAAGAGTTGCTGGTTAAGAATGGCTTAATGCAAGAAGGAGATACACTTTACTCTCCTGCTAATATCAGTCTTCTTCACCATGTGAACGCTGCACTTCGAGCTCACGTTCTGTTTGAGAAAAACGTCGACTACATTGTGACGGAAGAAGGTGAAGTGGTCATCGTTGATGAACACACTGGCCGTACTATGCCTGGTCGTCGTTGGTCTGATGGTTTGCATCAAGCTGTTGAAGCAAAAGAAGGCGTTAAGATCCAGAACGAGAACCAAACTCTGGCATCGATTACTTTCCAGAACTACTTCCGTTTATACGAAAAACTGTCAGGTATGACAGGTACAGCTGATACAGAAGCATTCGAATTCCAACAAATCTATGGTTTGGAAACGGTGGTTATTCCAACTAACAAGCCTATGATTCGTAACGATATGCCGGATATGGTGTACCGTACAGAAGCTGAAAAGTTTGCTGCTATCATCGAAGACATCAAAATTTGTGTTGAAAAAGGTCAGCCTGTACTGGTTGGTACGGTTTCGATTGAAAAATCTGAATTGCTGTCTAATGCACTGAAGAAGGCAAAAATCAAACACAGCGTACTGAATGCTAAGTTCCATGAAAGAGAAGCCGAAATCGTTGCTGAAGCTGGTACGCCAGGCGCAGTCACTATCGCGACTAATATGGCTGGTCGTGGTACAGATATCGTGCTTGGTGGCAGCTGGCAGATGCAAGTTGAATCGCTAAACAATCCTACTCAAGAACAAATCGACACCATTAAAGCCGAATGGCGCAAAGTTCACGATCAAGTTTTAGAAGCGGGTGGTTTACATATCATTGGTACTGAGCGTCACGAATCTCGCCGTATCGATAACCAGCTACGTGGTCGTTCAGGTCGTCAGGGGGACGCGGGTTCTTCTCGTTTCTATCTGTCAATGGAAGATACACTGCTACGTATTTTCACATCTGATCGCATGGCAAGCTTGATTCAAAGCGGTATGGAAGAAGGCGAAGCGATCGAATCTAAGATGCTTTCTCGCTCAATTGAAAAAGCTCAGCGTAAAGTTGAAGGTCGTAACTTCGACATTCGTAAACAGCTTCTTGAATATGATGACGTTGCCAACGATCAGCGTCGCGTCGTTTACGAACTTCGTGATGAGTTGATGAGCACTGACGATATCAGCGAAATGATCGAGCAAAACCGTGCTGACGTTATCACATCGGTGATCGATCAATACATTCCGCCACAATCCCTTGATGACATGTGGGATATTGCTGGTCTACAAGATCGATTGAAGCACGATTTCGATCTTGAGTTACCTATTCAGTCTTGGTTAGATGAAGACGACAAACTGTATGAAGAAGCACTTCGCGAACGTATTCTTGAAAACTCGGTAACGGTTTATAAGAACAAAGAAGAAGTGGTTGGCGCCTCAGTGATGCGTAACTTTGAGAAATCTGTAATGCTACAGACTCTTGATACGCTATGGAAAGAGCACCTTGCTGCTATGGACCATCTGCGTCAAGGTATTCACTTACGTGGTTATGCACAGAAGAACCCGAAACAAGAGTACAAGCGTGAATCGTTTGAGCTGTTCGAAGAACTTCTTGAGTCACTGAAATCAGACGTAATCTCTATTCTTTCTAAAGTACGAGTTCAGCAGCAAGAAGAAGTTGAGCGTATGGAGGAGCAACGCCGTGCTCAAGCAGAGCAAGCGGCTCGTATGAGCCAAGCTCAGCACGCCGATGCGAATGGTGAAGAGTCAGAGTCTCAAGCTGAACGTAAAGTGGGTCGTAATGAGCCTTGTCCATGTGGATCTGGCAAGAAGTATAAGCAGTGCCACGGCAAGATCGCCTAATAGAAACAAATAGAAAAGAGTCGCTTAGGCGGCTCTTTTTTTAAGTAAAGAAAGACAAAGGAACACAGATGAAACGAATTCATATCGTGGCGGGTATTATCTTCAATCAAGATAAATCGCAAATCTTTATCACTAAGCGCCCAGACAATTTGCACAAAGGTGGTTTCTGGGAATTTCCTGGGGGCAAAGTTGAAGAAGGTGAAAGCGTAGAACAAGCCATGACTCGTGAGCTTGAGGAAGAAATTGGTATTGAAGTGACAGAGCAGCATTTGTTCGAGCATCTGGAATACGATTACCCAGAAAAATCACTGAAGTTTGATTTCATCGTCATCAGTAGTTTCAACAACGAACCATACGGCAAAGAAGGTCAAAAAGGACTTTGGGTAGACATTGCAGAACTCGCAAATTACCAGTTTCCAGAAGCCAATGTACCAATCCTCGAACGTGTTATTAAAGAGTTTTCTTAAGTGCTAGCTATCAACCTCGATAGTTGGTAGTTTAAAAAGCGTAAATCGGAATAACACTATGCAGGACTGCGTAGTCACGAGTAAATGGAGAAATTTGCAATGGTAAGAATTGCAATTGCAGGCGCAGCTGGACGTATGGGCCGCAATCTGGTCAAAGCAGCACATCACAATTCAGAATCAACATTGGGTGCAGGATCTGAACGCCCAGAATCATCTCTTGTCGGAGTGGATGTTGGTGAGTTATGTGGTGTTGGTCGATTTGATGTCGCTTTGGTGGATAATCTGGAGTTAGCAGTAGATCACTTTGATGTCATCGTGGATTTCACTGCACCGGCAAGCACACTAGCAAATATTGAACTGTGTAAGAAGCATGGCAAGAAGCTGATCATTGGTACTACTGGCTTTACCGATGAAGAGCGTGAGCTGATCAATGAAGCCGCGAAAGTTATCCCTATTGTTATGGCTCCAAACTACAGTGTAGGTGTGAACCTTGTATTCAAGCTGCTAGAGAAGGCCGCCAAAGTCATGGGGGATTACTGCGATATTGAAATTATCGAAGCGCACCACAGACACAAAGTGGATGCTCCATCGGGTACAGCTATTGGCATGGGTGAAGCTATTGCTGGTGCTATGGGTAACAAACTCAATGACGTAGCTGTTTACGCTCGTGAAGGTATCACAGGTGAACGCACCAGAGATGAAATTGGTTTTGCTACTATTCGCGCTGGCGACATTGTCGGTGAGCACACTGCAATGTTTGCTGATATTGGTGAACGAGTAGAGATCACGCATAAAGCGACAGACCGAATGACATTCGCCAACGGCGCTATTCGTGCTGCAGTATGGTTGAATCAAAAATCAGCGGGTTTTTACACCATGACTGATGTACTTGGTTTGAACGAACTGTAATTACATAATTATGCGTCAGGTTCGCTTGGCGCATAAGCATTTCTCTAACATTTCTTAATCAAATTTTCTTTCCTATAATTTGGCTTATCCTTTAACTTTTTAAGTGCTTTTGTTATGTTGAGGTTGATTCATCCAACTTCACTCTATTTTTGACAATAAAAAAATAATATTAACGTTTGCTTATTTTTTTTACGCTAATTTCGATTGTTAACAAACAAATTTTGCCTATTTTAAAGTCAAAACCTCATAATTATTGTTTTTTAATGAGTAAAACATAGTTTTTTGATGGGTTTGAGCTATTTTTTAGCTCTAAGGTAATAAATTTGCGTTTAATTTATCTGCTAACGTTGACATGGGTCACAGCGATCTCTAGAATATCGCCAATTTGTCAAAATTAGCCTAGAGCATGATTTTCACGCGAACAGGAAGGCAAATTTGCAATTTAATTTAAATTTTATGCATTTTTATTCTGGAGGTTGTCTTGAGTAAATCAGCACTGTTAGTCCTAGAAGATGGGACAGTGTTCCGCGGAGTGTCCATTGGGGCAGATGGTTCATCCGTTGGTGAAGTCGTTTTTAATACCTCGATGACGGGGTACCAAGAAATCCTCACTGATCCTTCCTATTCTCAGCAAATCGTTACACTAACTTACCCTCACATTGGCAATACCGGCACTAATACCGAAGATGAAGAGTCTTCTTCAATTCATGCACAAGGCCTTGTGATTCGCGATCTTCCTCTTATCGCTTCTAACTTCCGTAGTGAACAATCTCTTTCTGATTACCTTAAATCACAAAATATCGTCGGTATTGCTGATATCGATACGCGTAAACTTACGCGCATTTTACGTGAGAAAGGCGCTCAGAATGGTTGCATCATGGCGGGCGATAACCTAGATGAAGCACTTGCGTTGGTTAAAGCTAAAGAGTTCCCAGGCCTTAAAGGTATGGACTTAGCGAAAGTTGTAACGACTAAAGAAGCGTATGAATGGAAACAAGGTTCGTGGACATTGGAAGGTGGTCTACCTGAACCTAAAGATGACAGTGAGTTACCATACCATGTAGTGGCTTACGATTTTGGTGCGAAACGCAATATCCTACGTATGTTAGTTGACCGTGGTTGTCGTCTAACTGTAGTACCTGCAGAAACTTCAGCTGAAGAAGTACTAGCGATGAACCCAGATGGGGTATTCCTATCGAATGGCCCAGGTGACCCAGAACCATGTACTTACGCGATTGAAGCAACGAAGATGTTCCTTGATAAAGCTCTTCCGGTATTTGGTATCTGTTTAGGTCACCAAATCCTAGCGTTGGCTTCTGGTGCTAAAACAATAAAAATGAAGTTTGGTCACCATGGTGCAAACCACCCAGTTAAAGATATTGACCGTGATGTGGTTATGATTACTTCTCAAAACCACGGTTTTGCTGCGGACGAAGCAACGCTACCTGAGAACCTACGTGCAACGCACAAATCTCTATTTGACGGTTCTCTACAAGGTATTCACCGTACGGACAAACCGGCATTCAGCTTCCAGGGTCACCCAGAAGCGAGCCCAGGTCCGCACGATGCTGCACCGCTATTTGACCACTTCATTGAATTGATTAAACAACACCGCGCTTAATTTGGAGTAGTAGATAATGCCAAAACGTACTGACATTCAGAGCATTCTTATTTTAGGTGCAGGTCCAATTGTTATCGGTCAGGCTTGTGAGTTTGACTACTCTGGCGCTCAAGCGTGTAAAGCACTACGCGAAGAGGGCTATCGAGTTATTCTTGTGAACTCAAATCCTGCAACTATCATGACTGACCCAGAAATGGCTGATGCAACATATATCGAGCCAATCCACTGGGAAGTTGTACGTAAGATCATCGAGAAAGAGCGCCCAGATGCGATTCTTCCAACAATGGGTGGTCAGACGGCTCTTAACTGTGCACTTGCTCTAGAAGCAAATGGCGTTCTTAAAGAGTTCGGCGTAGAGATGATTGGTGCGACTGCAGATGCAATCGACAAAGCTGAAGACCGTTCTCGCTTTGATAAAGCAATGAAGTCTATTGGTTTAGAATGTCCACGCGCTGATACTGCTAAAACAATGGAAGATGCTTACCGTGTCCTAGATATGGTTGGTTTCCCATGTATCATCCGTCCTTCATTCACTATGGGTGGTACTGGTGGTGGTATCGCTTATAACAAAGAAGAGTTCGAAGAAATCTGTCGCCGTGGTTTGGATCTTTCTCCAACTAATGAGCTGCTTATCGATGAATCTCTAATTGGTTGGAAAGAGTACGAGATGGAAGTTGTTCGTGATAAGAACGACAACTGTATCATCGTTTGTGCGATTGAAAACTTTGACCCAATGGGTATTCACACAGGTGACTCAATCACGGTAGCACCAGCTCAAACGCTAACGGATAAAGAGTACCAGCTAATGCGTAATGCATCGCTAGCAGTACTGCGTGAAATCGGCGTTGAGACTGGTGGTTCAAACGTTCAGTTTGGTATCAACCCGAAAGATGGCCGTATGGTTATCATCGAGATGAACCCACGTGTATCTCGTTCTTCTGCTCTTGCTTCTAAAGCAACAGGTTTCCCAATCGCGAAAATCGCAGCGAAACTGGCAGTTGGTTTCACTCTTGATGAGCTAATGAACGACATCACAGGTGGCGCAACACCAGCATCATTCGAACCAACCATCGACTACGTTGTGACTAAGATTCCTCGCTTTAACTTCGAGAAATTTGCTGGTGCAAATAGCCGTCTAACGACACAGATGAAGTCTGTTGGTGAGGTAATGGCAATCGGTCGTAACCAACAAGAGTCGCTACAAAAAGCACTTCGTGGCCTAGAAGTAGGTGCGAACGGCTTGGATGAAATGGTTGATTTAGATGCACCAGATGCGTTGACTAAAATCCGACACGAGCTAAAAGAAGCTGGTGCAGAGCGTATTTGGTACATCGCAGACGCATTCCGTGCTGGTATGTCTGTTGATGGCGTATTCAACCTGACAAACGTAGACCGTTGGTTCCTAGTTCAAATTGAAGAACTAGTGAAATTGGAAGCTGAAGTGAAAGCGGGCGGTTTCGCTGGTTTAACTAAAGATGTGCTAAAACAGATGAAGCGTAAAGGCTTCGCTGACGCTCGTCTGTCTAAGCTGCTAGGTGTTGCTGAAAGCGAAATTCGTCGTCTACGCGACCAGTTCGATATTCACCCAGTCTACAAGCGTGTTGATACCTGTGCTGCTGAATTTTCTTCAGATACAGCTTACATGTACTCATCTTACGATGAAGAGTGTGAAGCGAACCCAACAGACAAAGACAAGATTATGGTTCTTGGCGGCGGTCCAAACCGTATCGGTCAAGGTATCGAATTTGACTACTGTTGTGTACACGCATCTCTAGCACTTCGCGAAGATGGCTACGAAACTATCATGGTTAACTGTAACCCTGAGACAGTATCAACAGACTACGACACTTCTGATCGTCTGTACTTCGAACCAGTAACTTTGGAAGATGTGCTAGCAATCGTACGTGTTGAGAAACCGAAAGGCGTGATCGTTCAGTACGGTGGTCAAACTCCACTGAAACTGGCTCGTGCTCTAGAAGCAGCGGGTGTGCCAATTATCGGTACTAGCCCTGATGCAATCGACCGCGCGGAAGATCGTGAACGCTTCCAAGCTGCTGTTGAGCGCCTAGGTTTACTACAACCTGAAAACGCGACAGTTACAACGATGGAACAAGCTATTGAGAAATCGAAAGAAATTGGTTTCCCATTAGTTGTACGTCCTTCGTACGTTCTAGGTGGTCGTGCGATGGAAATCGTTTATGACGAGCAAGACCTACGTCGTTACTTCAACGAAGCAGTAAGTGTGTCAAATGAGTCTCCAGTTCTGCTAGACCGTTTCCTAGATGACGCTACAGAAGTGGATATCGACGCTATCTGTGACGGTGAGCGAGTGGTTATCGGCGGTATCATGGAACACATCGAACAAGCAGGTGTTCACTCAGGTGACTCAGCATGTTCGCTTCCAGCGTACACGCTAAGCCAAGAAATTCAGGACAAGATGCGTGAACAAGTAGAGAAACTGGCTTTCGAACTTGGTGTACGCGGTCTGATGAATACTCAGTTTGCTGTGAAAGATAACGAAGTTTACCTCATCGAAGTAAACCCACGTGCTGCACGTACTGTACCATTTGTATCTAAAGCGACAGGTGCACCACTAGCGAAAATCGCTGCGCGTGTTATGGCTGGTCAAACTCTTGAGCAACAAGGTTTCACGAAAGAGATCATCCCACCATACTACTCAGTAAAAGAAGTGGTACTGCCGTTCAACAAGTTCCCTGGCGTTGACCCACTATTAGGCCCAGAAATGCGCTCTACTGGTGAGGTTATGGGTGTTGGTGCAACGTTTGCTGAAGCATACGCGAAAGCTGAGCTAGGCTGTGGCTCTGTTTATCCAGAAGGTGGCCGTGCACTACTTTCAGTACGTGAAGGTGATAAAGAGCGCGTTGTTGACCTAGCGTCTAAACTAGTGAAACTGGGCTACCAACTAGATGCAACTCACGGTACTGCTGTGATTCTAGGTGAAGCTGGTATCAACCCACGCTTGGTAAACAAAGTTCATGAAGGCCGTCCACACATTCTGGACCGTATCAAGAACAATGAATACACCTACATCGTGAACACGGCGTCAGGTCGTCAAGCAATTGAAGACTCTAAAGTACTACGCCGCGGTGCTTTGGCTGAGAAAGTGAACTACACAACAACGCTAAATGCAGCGTTCGCAACCTGTATGTCTCACACTGCTGACGCGAAAGCATCAGTAACATCAGTTCAAGAACTTCACGCTAAAGTGAAAGCTAGCTTAGCGTAATGAATAATAAATTGATAAACCTAAGGTTTATCTGACAACCTCATTGCCCGCTCATTTGAGCGGGCTTTTTTATGGTTTAACAACATGATTTTAATTTCTAAAACAGTGAGTTAGTGATACTTTGTGCGTTCGATATCATAGTTCTGGGAAATCATGGAAGTTTCATTCGAAATACTGGCCCTCTTGTTTCTTGTGGCAGGAGCTGCTGGTTTTATTGATGCTATGGCTGGTGGCGGTGGGCTGTTAACATTACCCGCGTTATTAGCCGCAGGTGTTCCTCCCACACAAGCTTTAGCCACCAACAAGCTACAAAGCTCATTTGGTAGCTTTTCTGCCAGTTTGTATTTTGTTCGCCGTGGAATTGTGAATCTAAAAGAGATGCGTCTAGCTATCTTGTGTACGTTCACCGGTGCGGCAACAGGGGCGGAGTTAGTACAACAGTTTGATACTTCTCTGCTTACCAGTTTAATACCGTTGTTATTGGTCAGTATCTCGCTTTATTTCTTGTTTGCACCACAAACCAAAGCCGATTCGGGGAAGAAACCTTTGTCAGAGTCGGCATTTGCATTCAGTGTCGGTACTTGTGTCGGGTTTTATGATGGCTTTTTTGGTCCGGGAACGGGTTCAATCTTCACTGTCTGTTTTGTCGTACTTGGACATTTTTCATTAGTCGATGCAACGGCACGAACAAAAATTCTCAATTTCACTTCTAATATTGCAGCACTTCTGTTCTTCGTAATTGCTGGTTTACCGATTTGGGAACTTGGCTTGGTAATGGCCTGTGGACAGTTTTTTGGTGCACGCTTAGGTGCGAAGGTAGTCGTAACTAAAGGCCAGAAATGGATACGACCTTTAGTTATTCTTATGTCGATGTCGATGGCAACAAAACTACTGTGGCAGCAACACTCAAAATGGCTTTTAAACCTACTTAGCTAGTGCAAAAGTAGGCAGCGATAAATGCCAACGGATAGCACCAAGGCGTATGATTAATGTTGATGCAACACCAGAAAGTAGAGCAACAGAGTTGTCATAACCCATCGCTAATGCTGTTGTATGGAATACACCGCCCACGATACATGCGGTTGCATATACTTCACTGCGTAGCACCATCGGGATTTCTCTTGCCAGTACATCGCGGATAATGCCACCGCCACAGCCAGTAATTACCCCCATAATGATGGCGATCACGGCTGAATCTTGATACATCAGTGCCTTTTCAACACCGATACCAACGAAAAAAGCCAAGCCGACAGCATCGCAAACCGGCAGAACCCACCAAGGAATACGTTTTGGTCTGCGCACTAATAGCATGGTTAAAATACAAGTAACGATAATGACCCAGATATAAGTTGTATCTTTTATCCAGAACACCGGTGTCGCACCAAGAGCCATATCTCGGATAGTTCCACCGCCAATCGCGGTAACACTCGCCAATACAGTGACGCCGAAAGGATCCATTTTTAAACGACCAGCGAGCAATACACCTGAAATAGCGAAAATAGCCGTGCCAAACATATCGATTAAGTAGAGTAATGAGGTATCCAATTTATGTGCTACCGAGTATAGGTTTATCGAAAAGGTGGTGGATTGTAAGACTTTTTTATCGAGCTGTTAATTGTTTCTTACTTGCTCAAAGTAGTGACAAACTTCTTCAATCGCGTTGAGTGTGCGAGGCGTTGAGCGATTGATCCAGTCTGAATTGAGAGACCAAACATGCCCCTGTTTGACTGCTGGAATTTCATCTTTCCAATGTAGCCACATGTTTCCGTTAGCAATGGCGTGTGCAGAGGTGAAAATAACATCTGGTTGAGCGACCAGCACTTGCTCGATCCCCACCTGAGGATATGGTGTCGAACTGTGCTCAAAGATATTCTCACCACCACAGAAACGAAATACCTCACTTGGCCAACTGCCTTGTGCCAAAGTGATGATTGGTTTTTCACTGAGCTGATAAAAATAGCGAACAGGTGTGGCTCCTGAGAGTTCAGACGTCAGCGTATTCAAACGTTCACGGAATGCATTAGCTGCCTGTTTCCCTTGTTGTGGGTCATCTGCGTATTGACTGAGAGCTTCAATATTGGAGGCAATATCGTCAAGTGTATTGACTTGGGAATTGTAAAACTTGAAACCGAGCTGCTTAAGTTTGGCTATTTCTTTCGCGGGATTACCTTTCGGCCAAGCGATAATCAGGTCTGGTTTAAGCGCTATGATTCGCTCTAGCTTAATACCCTGATAGTTCGCTACTCGCTCTATACTTTTAGCTTCCTCTGGATAATCACTGTAATCCGTTACGCCTACAAGCTTATTGCCCAAACCAGCAGCAAAGGCTAACTCTGTCGCATGTGGTGCCAGACTGATAATGCGCTGAATCGATTGGTCTGCTTGAGCTGATGGTAAAAGTAATAAAGTAGTTAAGACGAATGCCCAAAAACGCATTTATATCCCTTTATGAATGATAAGAAGCAGAAGACTTTCGATGAAAATCCACAGAAAGAGTCTCCATGCTAGCAAGCTATGTATTTGAGACAGGTGCAGTGCAGAAGGAACAATGCGACCACCAATTTTGGCTCGCACAACTTTTTGTTCGCCATAGATGGCGGGGCCACCCAAAGCCAATTCGAGTTTTCCACCGATTGCACACAGTAGCCAAGCAGGGCCCGGTAGTGGCCAAGAACGGCTTTGGTTCTTGATGGTTTGCAGAGCTTTCCCTGAGTTATTGCCTAACGTAACGAACAAGCTAAACAGCCTCAGAGGTAAAAATTCTAGTATTGCGATAGCTCGGACGATCGGCAGCCCAAAAGGATTGAACTGAGAACGAGAAGGTGACCAAGCGCGAGCCAGCTCAGCCATTAATCGATAGATAAAAGCACCCGTTGCGCCGAATAAAGCGTACCAAAAAAGCACCACAGCAACGTTACGTCCAAACCCCATAATAATGGTCTCAGCACCTGCTTTGCCCAATCCTACAGTAGATAAGGTGCTGGTTTCTCTATTTACGAACGGTTCAAGCAGTTTACGTGCACTTGCTTTGTCCTCTTTTGCCAACGCTTTGCCTAGTTTGCTGGCGAGCTGGCCGTTGTTACGCCAGTCTAATGCCAGAATTAACATTGCTAATTCATAAAGTTGTGGCTGCCAGACAAGAGGTTTTAATGCGATACAGAACAACAGTGCAGGAATGATCATTAGCAGCCAAGCTAGTGTGCCGGAAATGATGCTTTGAGAGTAACTGTTGTTGGTGTTGACTTTATCAGCGAGAACTTCGGCAAATTTGTGCCACAAAATTGCAGGGTGAGAAGCTCTAGGAATAGGTAATATGTAATGCAGCAAAAGTGCGCCCCACATAATGAGGAGCGCACCTTCAGCATAAACGGTCGAAATGATTTCGTTCATGGATATGAGTTGGTTACTTTAATAACTCAACCATTTTTAACACCATTTCTGATGAGCTTTGCGCTGCTAGTGGCAGGAACTCGTCAAATGACATTGGCGATTCTTTGTCTGCTACGTCAGAAATTGCGCGAACCACAACAAATGGTACCTGGAATTGGTGACAGGTTTGAGCAATGGCAGAAGCTTCCATTTCAACGGCAATAACAGAAGGGAAGTGTTTACGGATAAAGTCTTGGCGCTCAGCAGTACAAACGAAAGCATCACCAGTACAAATCAAACCACGTACAGCATGTTTGTCTGTGTTGGTTTCGTTAGAGATAGATTCAAGCGCTTTCTCTGCCACAGCCATCAGTTTTTCGTCTGCCGCAAATGCTGCAGGCTGGCCTGCCATCTGTCCCATTTCATAACCAAATGCGGTTACGTCTGCATCGTGATGGCGAACTTCTGTTGAAATAACCACATCACCCATAGTTAGGCTTGAGTCAAATCCACCCGCAGAACCTGTGTTAATAACAACATCTGGTTGGTATTCGTCTAAAAGAATCGTGGTGCCAATCGCAGCGGCGACTTTACCGATACCAGATTGAAGTAAAACGACATCAACGCCGTGAATATTACCTGAGTAATAAGTACAGCCGCCTTTGCTGACTTCCTGACATTGCTCAAGAGCGTCTTTTAGAATAGCGACTTCTTGTTGCATCGCACCGATGATGCCAATTTTCATGAGGTATCTCTTTTTAAAAGTTATTAAGTGTAAAAATTGCCTGAAGTTTATCATGAGATTAGACAATTTATCGAGATTCAGCTGCGTATCTTATCGAACTCTGATTTCAACTCAGTAGCTAAGTTCTATGGCTCGAATATTAGACCTGCTAGGTTGAGCTTTTCTCTTAGTTCGGCTGCTCTACGACGGTTTACCCCAAAATCACTGTAACCTACGCGGGATTCTGAACGTACCAACAAATGACCATCTTCAATTTTCAGCTCAAGATCATCAACAAAGCGCATGATACTCGAGGTGCATTCGATTCGTAGATAATCATCAGTTTTCTCTGCGGTTTGAGCACCCGAAAGCGTTAAAGCTACTCGTTCAACCTGATCCAGAGTTACACCTGAGCGTAATATGAAGGGGGCGAGCGTATATTTCTCTCGTGTTTCAACCGTTGAAACACAATTGGGTTTGCTGCCACATGGAGTATGTGTGCGATCGACCATCGGAGGAATTCCCTTGCTACAAGCACTCAGTAGTACAGTGGAAAGAATAACAATTAGAACTTTATACATCTGCAAAACCTATTCATCTTTTCCCCAATAACTGGATCGTACTCTCCTAGCTCAGCGGGGGGAAGCAATTCTACATATTAGACTCATTCATGCCGTTTCGTTTTGAGGCTTATGAACGGCTATTGAACAATAATTTGCGATTATATAAATAAAAAAGGACCCATGTGAGAAGGATCCTTTTTGTTGTGAATCAGATTACTTAAACATTCAAGTAATCGAGAATGCCATCAGCGGCTTTTCGACCTTCATCGATGGCAGTTACCACTAGGTCTGAGCCTCGAACAGCGTCACCGCCGGCAAAGATCTTCTCGTTCGTTGTTTGGAACTTAAAAGATTGCTCTGAAGGTGCTTTGATTCGGCCCCATTGATCCAGCTCTACGCCGTGTGGTTCTAGCCAACTCATTTGATGAGGTTGGAAACCAAACGCCATGATGACAGCATCAGCTTCAAGCACATGTTCACTACCAGCTACTGGCTCTGGACGACGACGCCCCGCATTGTCAGGCTCACCTAAAGCAGTTTGAACCACTTTTACGCCGGTTACTTTTCCAGATGCGTCCACTTCAATACCGAGAGGTTGAAGGTTGAACATGAATTCCACACCTTCCTCTTTGGCATTTTTCACTTCGCGGCGAGAGCCTGGCATGTTCTCTTCATCACGACGGTAAGCACAGATAACGCGTGAAGCATTTTGACGAATTGAAGTTCGTACACAGTCCATCGCGGTGTCACCACCACCTAGAACAACCACCTTCTTACCTTGCATATCGATAAATGGATCGCTGCTATCTAAGTTCATTACTTTGTAAGTGTTTGAAATTAGGAAAGGCAGTGCGTCGAATACACCTTGTGCATCTTCGTTTTCTAAGCCTGCACGCATGTATTTGTAAGTACCAACACCAAGGAATACTGCATCGTATTCGTTGATCAGATCTTGCAATTGAACATCTTTGCCTACTTCCACATTCATGCGGAACTCAACGCCCATTTCAGTGAACACGCGGCGGCGGTTTTCCATTACCCCTTTTTCCAGTTTGAAAGAAGGAATACCGAAAGTCAGCAAGCCACCAATTTCAGGGTAACGGTCAAACACCACAGGTTTCACACCGTTACGCACTAAAATATCAGCGGCGGCAAGGCCTGCCGGACCTGCACCTATGATGGCTACTTTTTTGTCTGTCCACTCAACGTGCGACATATCCGGTTTCCAACCCATTTCAAACGCGGTATCGGTGATGTATTTTTCAATATTACCGATTGTTACTGCGCCGAAATCGTCGTTCAGAGTACATGACCCTTCACATAAACGGTCTTGCGGACACACGCGGCCACACACTTCAGGCAAGCTGTTGGTTTGGTGCGCAAGGTCAGCGGCTTCCATAATGCGACCTTCATTGGCAAGTTTCAGCCATTGTGGAATGTAGTTGTGAACCGGACACTTCCACTCACAATATGGGTTACCACAATCCAAGCAACGGTCAGCTTGCGCCGTTGCCTGTTGCTTAGTGAAAGGTTCGTAAATTTCTACGAATTCAATTTTACGGATGTTGAGCGGTTTCTTTGCCGGATCAACACGGTTAACATCAATAAATTGGTATACGTTCTGGCTCATAAAACTGGCTCCTTCCAATTATTGTGCTTGAACACGTAGTTCTGCAGCGCTACGGCTTTGGTGACCCAATAGGGTTTGAAGATCCGCAGCCATCGGTTTAATCAAGTAGAACTTCGGAATCCATTCATCAAAGTTCGCTAAAATGTTTTCTGCGTGAGCAGAACCTGTCTCTTCTAAGTGCTCCGCGATAAGTCCACGCAAATGCTCTTGATGGATATAGAGATCTTTCAGTGATAATGCTTCAACAGATTCCTCGTTGACACGACCTTGGAAATCACCGTTCTCATCAAGAACATAAGCAAAACCGCCTGTCATACCAGCGCCAAAGTTCACGCCTGTTGCACCAAGAATCGCAACGATACCACCTGTCATATATTCACAAGCGTTGTCACCAGCGCCTTCAATTACGCTGATAGTGCCTGAGTTACGTACTGCGAAACGTTCACCAGCTTTACCCGCAGCAAACAGTTTTCCGCCTGTCGCGCCGTATAAACAGGTGTTACCGATAATAGTGGCTTCGTTACAGCTAAATGCTGTACCTAAATGCGGTTTGATAACAATCTTACCGCCAGCCATGCCTTTACCTACGTAGTCGTTCGCATCACCAGTGAGATACAGTTCTACACCGCCAGCGTTCCACACGCCGAAAGATTGACCCGCAGTACCGTCTAGTACCACTTTGATTGGTGTGCCAGCCAGACCAGAGTTACCATAACGTTTAGCAATTTCACCCGACAGACGAGCACCCACAGAGCGGTCAGTGTTGATCACATCATAGTAAAGCTCGATAGATTGCTGTTTCTCTACCGCGTCAATCGCATCTTCGACGATTTTCTGGTTCATTACGCCTTTATCAAACGGTGTGTTTGGTTCTGTGCAGCTTAGAGGTAGTCCTTGAGGTGACACCGGAGCTTCTAGAATGCCAGACAAATCAAGCTTGCTTTGCTTCGCTGTTAAACCTTGAACCGCTTCTAGCAGGTCAGTACGACCAATCAGATCTGTGAGTTTTTCAACCCCGAGTTCTGCTAAGTATCCGCGTACTTCTTCAGCAATACCGGTGAAGTAGTTGATCACCATTTCTGGCAGACCTTTGAAGTAGTCTTTACGCAGGGTTTCGTCTTGTGTTGCTACACCAGTCGCACAGTTGTTTAGGTGACAGATACGCAGGAACTTACAGCCCATTGCAACCATAGGACCAGTACCAAAGCCGAAGCTTTCCGCACCTAAGATCGCTCCTTTGATCACGTCCAGACCAGTTTTCAAACCGCCATCGACTTGTAGACGGATCTTATGACGCAGACCGTTGGCAACCAGCGCCTGCTGCGTTTCAGCAAGACCAAGTTCCCACGGGCTACCCGCGTATTTCACTGATGTTAGCGGACTCGCTGCTGTACCACCGTCATAACCTGAGATAGTAATTAAGTCAGCGTAAGCTTTCGCTACACCTGTCGCGATAGTGCCAACACCCGGTTCAGAAACAAGTTTTACTGATACCAGTGCTTTCGGGTTCACTTGCTTCAGGTCAAAGATAAGCTGAGCTAAGTCTTCGATAGAATAAATATCGTGGTGTGGTGGTGGTGAAATCAGGGTTACACCTTGTACCGAGTGACGAAGTTTGGCTATTTCAGCGGTTACTTTGTGACCTGGGAGCTGACCACCTTCACCCGGCTTCGCACCTTGAGCGACTTTGATCTGTAATACGTCCGCATTGGTTAAGTAGTGTGGTGTTACACCAAAACGACCCGATGCTACTTGTTTGATACGTGAGTTACGTTCAGTACCAAAACGACGAGGATCTTCACCACCTTCACCTGAGTTAGAGAAACCACCTAGACGGTTCATCGCAGTTGCTAGCGCTTCGTGCGCTTCTGGGCTCAGAGCACCGATAGACATCGCCGCAGAGTCAAAGCGTTTGAACAGCTCGGTTGCTGGTTCAATTTGCTCAAGCGGTAGTGGATTATCTGTTTTTTTCAGCTTCATTAGGTCACGCAGCATCGCGGCTGGTCTTTCGTTAACCTGTTTAGCAAAGCTTTGATAGTCAGTGCTTTCGCCCGACTTCACGGCTTTCTGCAGAGTTCCTACTACATCTGGGTTGTAAGCATGGTATTCGCCACCATGAACATATTTCAGTAAACCACCGTGTTCTATTGATTTGCGAGTAGCCCAAGCTTTGCGTGATAGGTTGAACAGGTCTTGTTGGAAATCTTCAAAACTTGCACCTTGAATGCGTGTTTTCACGCCTTTAAAGCAAAGATCGACTACGTCAGTATGTAGACCTACAGCTTCAAACAGCTGTGAACAGCGGTACGATGCAACAGTAGAAATACCCATTTTCGACATGATCTTATATAGACCTTTGTTGATGCCGTATTGATAGTTCTGCATTACATCGCGGTAGCTCTTGTCAATCGCACCTTCATCGACCATCTTGCCCAGAACTTCATAAGCTAGGTATGGATAAATAGCTGTCGCACCAAAGCCAATTAGAACGGCAAACTGGTGAGGATCACGCGCTGTCGCTGTCTCTACAATGATGTTGGCATCACAACGTAGATTCTCTTCAACCAGACGAGCGTGTATAGCTCCTACAGCCATAGCCGCAGGAATAGGCAGCTTGTCTTTGGTGAGTGCGCGGTCAGAGAGTACCAACAGAACTGTGCCGCCACGAACCACTTCTACCGCTTTATCACACAAGTCGATCACCGCTTGTTGCAATGTTGATTGTTGTGGATCGAAGTTAATGTCCAAAATGGTATTACGGTAGTGCTGATCACTCAGAGTCAGTAGTTGCTGCATGTCAGAGTAGAGCAGAACTGGAGAATCGAAAGTCACACGGTAAGCGTGACCATCAGTCTCGTTGAACACGTTCATCTCTTGACCTATGCTGGTCGCCAACGACATCACGTGCTTTTCACGTAATGGATCGATAGGTGGGTTAGTCACCTGTGCAAATTTCTGACGGAAGTAGTCAGTGATCAAGCGCTCTTTAGAAGAGAGGACAGCCATCGGGGTGTCATCACCCATTGAGCCAACGGCTTCTTGTCCCATGTCACCAAGAACTCGAAGAACTTGATCTACTTCTTCGTTGGTCATCGCAAACTGCTTTTGGTAAGTCTTAAGTAGCGTTTCATCAAAGCTACGCTCACCAACTTGATCATCTGGCAGCTGAGCAAAAGATTTCAGTTTGTAGACGTTATTTTTCATCCACTCGCGGTATGGATGGCGGCTCTTAAGATCGTTGTCGATCTCGCTTGATTGCCACAATTTGCCTTTGCGAGTATCAATAACCAGTAGCTCACCCGGTCCAACACGACCTTTCTCTGCCACTTCATCAGGCGCGTAGTTCCAGATACCCACTTCAGACGCAAGTGTGATCAGTTTGTCTTTGGTGATCACGTAGCGAGCAGGGCGCAGACCGTTACGGTCTAAGTTACACGCAGCGTAACGACCATCAGATAAAACGATACCAGCCGGACCATCCCATGGTTCCATGTGTTTTGAGTTGAAATCGTAGAAGGCGCGGAGATCTTCATCCATATCAGGGTGATTTTGCCACGCTGGCGGAACCAGCATACGCATTGCACGAAACAGATCCATGCCGCCTGAAAGGAAAAGATCCAGCATGTTATCTAGGCTTGATGAGTCAGAGCCGGTTTCGTTAACGAATGGTGCCGCAGTGCTGAGATCGGGTAGCAGTGGCGAGGCAAATTTGTATGCGCGCGCACGAGCCCATTGGCGGTTACCATCAATCGTATTGATTTCACCATTGTGGGCAAGATAACGGAAAGGCTGAGCCAGAGGCCAACGAGGCTGAGTATTGGTAGAAAAACGCTGGTGGAACAGACAGATAGCCGATTCCATACGTAAATCAGCAAGATCCAGATAGAAACGTGGTAGATCTGCTGGCATACACAAGCCTTTATAAACAATAACTTGTGTAGAAAGAGAACAAATGTAGAAATCTGAATCGTCGGTAATTTGTTTTTCGATACGGCGACGAGCAATGTACAGACGACGCTCAATATCGCGTTCACGCCAACCTGCAGGTGCCGTTATAAAGATCTGTTGGATATCTGGAACAGAATCGTTCGCGATTGGTCCCAGTACTTTTGGATTGGTCGGAACAACGCGCCAACCTGATACCGTCAGAGTTTCTTTCGATAGCTCTTTGTTGATGACGTCACGAGCCGCTTGGGCTTTTACCGGATCTTGGCTGAGAAATACCATACCAATAGCGTATTGCTTACCAAGGTTCCAACCTTGTTCTTCGGCAATTAAACGCAGATAAGAATCAGGCTTTTGCAGTAGAAGACCACAACCATCACCGGTTTTTCCATCGGCTGCGATGCCGCCACGGTGTGTCATGCGATCGAGTGCAGAAATCGCTGTGCGAACCAATTTATGACTAGCTTGACCTTCCATGTGCGCAATCAAGCCGAATCCACAGTTGTCTTTCTCAAGACTAGGATCGTATAGAGCCATTGCAATTCTCCCTTTGCTTCTGTCTACAAGACAGTAAATGACTATTCCCTTCCTATTTGAAGTCGCAACGGTGTTGGCTACGTTCGTTCACCCCAATCACGCATGGTAATTTGTGGTCATGGGGATTCACTCACTTGCCGCCTACCTGCAACTTCAAGTAGTTTGGGTATAACTATTCTTATATACCCTTCCGGCTTTTAGTGACAGCTTTGCCGACTAAGTATTTGTCTCCTTTGCATGAGAACTGAAGGTTTTCATGGGCATGGGAGGTCATTCACTTGTCGCCTTTTGCCACTGCAAGTTGTTTGGATATTGTTGTTATTATTTGGATATTTATTACTAAGAATTGACTAAAAATTTAACAATTTTGAGCAGTTTGTTTTCAGTGAGTTCACAACCTATAGCTAATTGTGCAAAAGGTCAAGTTGTTGGACTAAAATCATCTTTGAGTGCGATTTACCACTGATTACTCTGAAATAGTTCATAAAATTCAATATGATAAATTATTTGTTATCACAAATTTTTAACATATAAATCTCAAGATATGAGAAAAGAATAAAAAAGGCTAGCAGTGTATGCTAGCCAAATGGAAGGTCTATAAGAAATTTTAAATTTGAATAGAAAAGGTTTCTAGAGTATCAAACTATAAAAACCTTTTGTTATGAATCATTATGCTGAAAGCATTAATGAATCCGCTTTTGCTTCTAGATTGGTATTACCCATTAAGTATTCGTCGATTGAACGAGCACACTCGCGGCCTTCGTTGATACAACGTACAACCAAAGACTGGCCTGTACGCATATCACCTGCAGCAAATACGCCTTCTTGGCTAGTAGCGAAATCTTTGGTTGCTACATTACCACGCTCATCTAAGGCAATATCAAGTTGAGCTAATACGCCATGTGGTTCTGGGTGTAAGAAGCCCATTGCCAAAAACGCCATATCACAAGGAATGACACGTTCACTTCCTGCAACTTCAGTAAAGTTACGAGAATCATTCCACACGATGTCTGCAACACGTAAACCTATTACTTCGCCTTTATCGTTGCCGATAAATTCTTTGGTCAGGATATTCCAATGACGCTCACAGCCTTCTTCATGAGAAGTTGAAGTACGAAGAATCATTGGGTATTGCGGCCAAGGCATATTAGCTGGACGTTTGTCTGCCGGCATAGGCATGATCTCAACCTGAGTGATACTCGCTGCTCCGTGACGGTTAGAAGTACCGACACAGTCAGAGCCAGTATCACCACCACCGATAACCACTACGTGCTTACCTTTTGCATGGATCTCTTCAGTTTTAAGATCCATGCCGTTTGCACGGCGGTTGTTCTGAGCTAGGAATTGCATCGCGAAGTACACGCCATTCAATTCACGCCCCGGAATAGGCAGGTTACGAGGAACCGTTGAACCACCTGTTAGTAGCACCGCATCGTATTCTTGGCGTAGTTGCTGAGCGTTAATATCCACACCCACATGCGCGTTCACTTCAAACTGAACACCGGCTTCGGCCATCAAATTGATTTTGCGATCAATCACTTCCATGCTGAGTTTGAAATCAGGAATACCGAAACGTAACAAGCCACCCACTTTTTCATCACGTTCGTAAACCGTCACTGTGTGACCAGCACTGTTCAATTGCTCTGCCGCAGCTAAGCCCGCAGGGCCAGAACCGATAATCGCTATCTTTTTTCCAGTGCGTGAGCGTGGTGTTTTCGGCTTTGCATAACCTTCACGATACGCAGTTTCAACGATGGTTTTCTCAATGTTACAGATGGTGATTGGATCTTGGTTGATGCCTAGTACACATGCACTTTCACATGGCGCAGGGCAAACACGACCTGTAAATTCTGGGAAATTGTTGGTCGAACTTAAAATGTTCCACGCTTCTTCCCAACTATCGCGATAAACCGCATCGTTGAACTCAGGAATGATGTTACCGATAGGGCAGCCGTTATGACAAAACGGCACACCACAATCCATACAACGAGAAGCTTGAGTGCTAATTTTGCTGCCAAACTCTTCGTTTAGAACGAACTCTTTGTTGTTTTTGATGCGCTCAGCCGGTGCAATCTTTTTCGGAAGCTCACGACCATGCTCTAAAAATCCAGTAGGCTTACCCATTACACTGCCTCCGCTTCTGTCTGTTGTGCCAGTGCCTTACGTTTTTGAAGTACCGCTTTGTAATCACGCGGCATAACCTTAACCATCGAGGTTAGGCTTGCTTCAAAGTTGTCAAGGAACGACTTAGCGACTTCACTTCCTGTGAATTGAACATGCTTAGTCAACATATCCAGTAGTAGCTCTCTGTCTTCTTGCTCGATAGGATCAAGGTCGACCAATTCAGAGTTCAGTTTGGATTCGAAGTCACCAGACTTGTCCCAAACGTAAGCGATACCACCACTCATACCGGCAGCAAAGTTACGGCCTGTAGAGCCAAGAACAACCGCAATACCGCCAGTCATGTACTCACAACCGTGATCACCGATGCCTTCTACAACCACTTTCGCGCCTGAGTTACGAACACAGAAACGTTCACCAGCCATACCGCGAATGTAAGACTCACCAGAGGTTGCGCCGTAGAAACATACGTTACCGACAACAATGTTGTCTTCTGGAACTATGGTCGATTTCGAATCTGGGTAAAGAATCAACGTACCGCCTGACAGACCTTTGCCCCAATAGTCATTCGCATCGCCTTCCACTTCGAATGTCACGCCTTTCGCAAGGAAAGCACCAAATGACTGACCCGCAGAGCCTGTGAATTTCACATTCATAGGTTGAGGTAGGCCTTGGTCTTTGTAGACTTTCGAAATTTCGTTCGACAGCATAGTACCTACAGAGCGGTCAGTGTTGATGATTGGCAACTCTGCATGAATTGCTTCGCCTCGCTCTAGCGCAGGAGCAGCAATCTTGATCAAAGTGCGGTCTAACACGTTGTCTAAGTTGTGGTTTTGCTGTGTCTGGTTGTAGATACCATCTTCTGCACGTGCTTGTTCAATGTGAAGAACAGGCGACAGATCGAGGTTCTTATATTTCCAGTGTGCAACGTCTTGTCGAGGTTTCAGTTTCTGACCTTGACCAACCATTGCATCGATAGTGCGGAAGCCTAGCTCCGCCATGATTTCACGTAAACCTTGAGCCATATATTGGAAGAAGGTTATGACGTCTTCTACGCGGCCATCAAAGCGTTCACGCAGAGTTTTGTTCTGTGTTGCGATACCAACAGGACAGGTGTTCTTATGACACTTACGCATCATTATACAGCCTTCAACAACCAAAGCTGCTGTCGCTACGCCCCATTCTTCAGCACCTAGTAACGTTGCGATTGCAAGGTCACGAGGTGTTTTCATCTGACCATCAGCCTGAACAACGATACGGTTACGCAGGCCGTTCTTCAGTAACGTTTGGTGAGTTTCCGCCAAGCCAAGTTCCCAAGGAAGACCGGTATGGCGAATTGAAGACATTGGTGAAGCACCTGTACCACCATCGAAACCAGCGATAAGAACCACATCCGCTTTTGCTTTCGCAACGCCCGATGCGATAGTACCAACACCCGCTTCTGAAACTAGCTTCACGTTTACACGACCCGCACGGTTCGCGTTCTTCAGGTCGAAGATAAGCTGTGCTAAGTCTTCGATTGAGTAGATATCGTGGTGTGGCGGTGGAGAAATCAAGCCAACCCCAGGAGTAGAGTGACGAGTTGCACCGATCCAGTCATCGACTTTATCGCCAGGTAGCTGACCACCTTCACCTGGTTTCGCACCTTGAGCCATCTTTATTTGAAGCTCTTCTGCGTTGGTCAGATAGTATGAAGTCACACCGAAGCGACCTGATGCTACCTGCTTGATTGCAGAGCGTTCCCAGTCGCCATTCTCTTTACGTTCAAAACGGATTGGATCCTCACCACCTTCACCAGAGTTGGATTTGGCGCCTAAGCGGTTCATCGCAATCGCAAGTGTTGAGTGAGCTTCGTGAGAGATAGAACCGAATGACATAGCACCCGTTGCAAAGCGTTTAACGATGCTTTCAATAGGTTCCACTTGTTCAATCGGGATCGAACCTGATGGATTCTTAATGAATTCTAGCTGGCTACGTAGTGTTACTGCGTCATCGCCCTGCTTATCAACCGCAGCAGCGTATTGCTTGAACTGCGCGTAATCTTTATTACGCGTTGATTGTTGCAACAGACTGATGGTTTCTGGGTTGAACAGGTGTTTTTCACCACGCTGTTTCCACTGGTAAACACCGCCCACATCAAGCATACGAATTGGCACTTCGCGAGTTGGGTAACCCACGCGGTGACGAACGATCACTTCTTTTGCGATATCATCCAGAGTCAAACCTTGGATACGTGAAACGGTACCAGTGAAGTACTTATCAACCACAGACTTGTGGATACCCAGCGCCTCAAAGATCTGTGCACCGTGGTATGACTGAAGTGTTGAGATCCCCATCTTAGAGAAAATCTTCAATAAGCCGCCGTTTACTGCTTTACGGTAGTTGTCGAACAGCTTTTCAACCGGCGTTTCTGGGTTCAGTTTCTTACGGCGTTGCAGATCAACCAGTGTTTCCGATACTAGGTATGGGTTAACTGCGTTTGCACCATAGCCAAGTAGCGTTGCGAAGTGGTGAGTTTCACGTGCATCACCCGTTTCGACCACGATGCCACAACGTGCACGAAGACCTTTACGAATTAGGTGGTGGTGAACTGCGCCCACAGCGAGCATGGCTGGAATTGCAGCATGGTTTGAGTTCACTGCACGATCAGTCAACAGGATAATGGAGTAACCATCGATCACAGCGTCTTCTGCATATTGGCAGATACGTTTCAGTGCGCGCTCAAGCTTGCCGGCATCTTCACTAGCTTGGAATACGATATCCAGTGTTTTTGCTTGTAAGTGCTCGTTATCAATCGCACGTAGTTTCTCTAACTCAGCGTTAGAAATAACTGGCGATTCAAGTTCCACTTTACGGCAGTGCTGAGGTGATTCAGCAAGCAGGTTTTGATCTTTACCAATATAGGTATTGAGTGACATAACCATACGCTCACGGATCGGGTCGATCGGCGGGTTGGTTACCTGCGCAAATAACTGCTTAAAGTAGTTAGATAAATGCTGTGACTGGTGCGAAAGAATCGCTAACGGCCAGTCTGCACCCATTGCAGAAAGAGGCTCTTTACCGTCATTTGCCATAGGCACGATGATGTCGTTCACTTCTTCAGTGCTGACACCAAATGCTTGTTGGCGATGCAGTAAACGCTCTGGGTTTGGTTGGCTGTGTGCGTTGTCTGCTTCAGGAAGTTTCTTCAGGCTTAGAAGGTTGTCTTCAACCCATTTTTCGTAAGGTTGAGCTGTAGCGATGCTGTCTTTTACTTCTTCATCAGAAATAATGCGACCTTGCTCTAGGTCAGCAACAAAGATACGACCCGGTTGCAAACGACCACGGAACTCCACGTTTTCTGGTGCGATTTCTACTACACCTGATTCAGACGCCATCACAAGGAAGTCATCTTTCGTCACTGTGTAGCGAGAAGGGCGAAGACCGTTACGGTCAAGAGTTGCACCTACCTGAACGCCGTCGGTGAAACAAACAGACGCTGGGCCATCCCACGGTTCCATGATGTTTGCATGGTAACGGTAGAACGCACGGCGAGTTGGATCCATGGTTTTGTTTTCTTGCCATGCTTCAGGGATCATCATCATTAGAGCATGTGGCAAGCTACGGCCTGAAAGAACAAGCAGTTCTAGCGCCATATCGAAGTTTGCTGAGTCTGACATGCCTTCTTGACAGATAGGCAGCAGCATATCGATTTCAACTTGAGTAAATAGATCTGATTGCAGAATCGCTTCACGCGCTTTCATCCAGTTCAAGTTGCCGCGAACTGTGTTGATTTCACCGTTGTGGGCAATGTAGCGGAAAGGCTGAGCCAGACGCCATCTTGGGAATGTGTTGGTCGAAAAGCGTGAGTGTACAAGCGCCAGTGCTGTAACCATTGATGGATTCTGTAAATCCAAAAAGTACTGAGGTACTTGCTCTGTGGTCAACTGACCTTTATAAACCAATGTCTTATAAGACATTGAGTTAATGTAGAATTCGTCTTTGATATTTGAAACACTTTCCAAGCAAACACGGATTGTGTAGTTACGTAGAACATATAGCTTACGCTCAAGTTCTTCAGGAGTAACGCCAGGTGCTGCTGAGATAAATACGTGTTCAAACTGAGGTTCGGTGCTTAACGGATCTGCACCCAACATTGAGTTGTCTGTTGGCAGAACGCGGTAGCCAATCACGTCCAGATCTAGACGGCGAGCATTGCGTTCAAGAATGTCACGACATTGTGCACGTTTGTACTCGTCTTTCGGGAACAGCATGACACCAACGCCATACTTTTCGAAAGATGGCAATTTAATACCAAGCTTTACCGCTTCTTCGAGTAAAAATTCGTGTGGTTTTTGCAATAAAATACCGGCACCGTCACCACTGCATGGGTCACAACCTTGGCCGCCGCGGTGTTCCATACGCGCGAGCATGTCCAGAGCCTGTGTCACAACGTGATGCGACTTGCGGTTCTTTAGGTGAGCAACAAAACCGATACCGCATGCATCATGCTCCAGCTCAGGAGTATAGAGACCTTGCGAATTTTGCTGTCTATCTACCATAGATACTTCCTTCCAGTTCAAGCAGACGCAATTTGCCTAGGGCATGCCATAGCATTGCGTCCAGTCCTTTTATATTTAATGAATCTAAACCAACCAGTGCTAGTTGGTTCGCTTCCTTTCGGTCTCTCACGGAAAAATTTTGTGAGAAAAACAATCCATAGTGATATCCATTTTTCTTGATCACTTTTGTAGTGATTTATATAGGTGGGCTCGGATAATCACAGATGTTTCACAGGGTTTTGTGTAATAAAATAAACAAAATCAGCGCAAAACTGTAAATATCCTACATTTTTGTTGCACGAAATTCCAACGAAAACTCTACTTTATAGGTCATTTTTTTGTTGCAAAATGCATAATAACTTTAACAAATGAATAACAATGGACATTAAATGCTTATTTTATGAATGTTTATTGATTTTGGTTGGGTCTTGGCAAGTTCTGGATATTTACAATTGGCTACCATTTTTTTGTGGTTTTGTAATTTAATTACAAAGATCGCATTGAGAATTATTTGCATCTATTTTTGGTACCCATATGCAGTTACACGAGTTAGTTAATACCATCGGTCAGGATCTTCAACGACGCTACGGAGAGCGCGTTCATAAGCTGACTTTGCATGGTGGTTTCAGTTGCCCTAACCGTGATGGAACTATTGGCCGAGGGGGCTGCACATTCTGCAATGTAGCCTCGTTTGCGGATGAAGAGACGCAAATCCAAAGTATTGAAGAACAACTGAAAGACCGTGCCGGCGAAATCCATCGTGCTCGTAAATATCTTGCTTATTTTCAGGCGTATACCAGCACTTATGCTGAAGTTCAAACCTTGAAGAGCATGTACGAACAGGCGTTAAAAGCTGCGGATATTGTCGGCTTATGTGTGGGTACTCGACCGGATTGCGTACCTGATGCTGTGCTTGAACTGCTCGCAGGTTATGTGCAGAAAGGGTATGAAATTTGGTTGGAACTTGGCTTACAAACCGCGAATAACCAAACCTTGAAACAGATCAATCGAGGCCATGACTTTGAATGTTATGCGCAGATCACTGAGCGAGCACGAGCTTTGGGGATTAAAGTCTGTACTCACTTAATTGTTGGCCTGCCAAAAGAGACCCGTGACGACAATATTGAAACCCTGAAAAAAGTTGTGGAAGTGGGTACTGACGGCATCAAATTGCATGGTTTGCATATTGTCGAAGGCAGCACAATGGCGAAAGCATGGCGCGCCGGAAGATTAGAAGCGCCAACGTTGGAACAGTATGTTTCTATTGCCAGTGAAATGATTCGCTTAACACCGCCTGATGTGGTTTATCACCGGGTATCTTCCGCAGCACGTAGACCAACCTTGCTCTCTCCGTTGTGGTGTGAAAACCGTTGGCTCGCGATGACCGAGATTGGCAAAGAATTAGATAAAGAGGGGGCGCAAGGCTCTCTTGTCGGTCAACCTTTTCATTATCAAACTGTGCGTTAATTTCCCTCATCACTGAGGAAAAGAGCCGAACTTTTATCAGTAACCCTTGATTAGTTCAAATTCTTCAAAGACGAGTGACTTCTTTGGCTGACTCTTGGTATCGAAACAGGCTAGACTACGGCTAATTCATTCCTGTGGAGTTATGGATGAAACCGATGAAAAATCTCGCCCAGTACTACGTAGATCTGCTAGTTAAACTGGGTATTTTGCGTTTCTCTATTTTACTGGCGCTTGCTTTAGTTGCTCTGGCCGTAGTCGTTCAGGTCGGTATCACTCTGGCCCTAAATGGCTATGTTGATGACATCGATATTCTCAGATCGGTGTTCTTTGGCCTTATCATCACCCCTTGGGCAGTGTACTTCCTATCCGTGGTCGTTGATCAGTTGGAAGAATCACGTCAGCGTCTCTCTAAGCTGGTTTCCAAACTCAAAGACATGCGTTCACGAGATCAAGAGCTGAACCAAAAGCTTCAGCAGAACATTGTTAAGCTGAATCAAGAGATTGAAGAGCGTATTAAAGCGGAAGAAGCACGTGAAGAAGCCATGGTGGATTTGGAAACCGAGGTTTTTCAACGTGAAAAAACACAGGTTGAATTGGCTGAACGCACAGCTTTGTTACGTTCATTCATTGATGCTTCTCCTGACTTGATCTATTACCGGAATGCAAAAGGTGAGTTCTCGGGTTGTAACCGAGCTATGGAAGAGCTGACCGGTAAAAGAGAAAGCGAGCTGGTTGGTTTAACGCCATGGGATGTTTACCGCAAAGAGATTGCCCAGTCGATTGTTGAGACTGATCAACGCGTATTCAAAGACAATCGTGCCATCACTTATGAGCAGTGGCTTGAATATCCTGATGGTCACAAAAACTATTTTGAGCTACGTAAAGTGCCGTTCTACAGTAAAGAAGGTCGTCACTTAGGTCTTGTTGGCTTTGGTCGTGATATCACCGAGCGCAAACGTCATGAAGAGTCACTGGAAAAAGCCAGCCGTGATAAAACCACGTTTATCTCGACCATCAGTCATGAGTTGCGTACTCCGCTCAATGGCATTGTTGGTTTAAGCCGAATGCTGTTAGATACGCCCATGACACCTGAGCAGCGTAAGCACATGCAAACCATCAACGTCAGCGCTGTTACCTTGGGTAATATCTTTAACGATATAATCGATATGGATAAATTTGACCGTCGCAAGCTCGAGTTATTCCCTGCACCTTTGAACTTCGAAGAATTTGTTGTCGAGCTAGAAAGCTTGTCGGCTCTGATGGCCGAGCAGAAAGGTCTGCGTTTCGATTTAGAACGATTAACGGATTTACCTGAACTTGTTAGTGTGGATGCAACACGACTTCGCCAAGTACTGTGGAACTTGATCAGTAACGCAATGAAATTCACTAAAGAAGGTGGAGTGGTGATGAACGTTAGCGCAGATATCGAAGACGATATGGCACATATCACCATGGATATTGAAGATACAGGCATCGGGATTCCTGAATCGGAACTCGATAAGATTTTCGCCATGTATTACCAGGTGAAGTCTGGCGAGGACAACTTACACGCAGTAGGTACAGGTATCGGTCTTGCGGTATCACGTCAGCTCGTTAATTTGATGGGCGGCGATATTATCGTGAGCAGTGAAGAAGGCTTTGGTAGCACCTTCACCGTATCGATCAGCGTTCCTCTTGTCGAAGCATCTGCAATGAAGAAAGCTCCGGAAGCCGTTCAGCGTAGCTTGAATATCTTCATGGTGGAAGATATTGAACTGAACGTCACGGTTGCCCGTTCGTTACTTGAAAGCCTTGGACATAAGGTTACTGTCGCCATGACAGGACAAGCCGCGATTGATACTTTTAAACCTGAATTATATGACCTGGTCTTCTTGGATATTCAGCTTCCTGATATGACGGGATTTGATATTGCGCAGTATTACCGCAGCCACTATCAAGATCTTCCCCCTTTGGTGGCGCTGACAGCCAACGTTCTGAAAGATCGTTCTGAATATTTTGAAAAGGGAATGGATGATGCGATAAGTAAGCCACTTTCCGTTTCAGCCGTTCAGGATGTGATAGGCAAGGTCACAATGAATCCTCAACAAACAATAGAGGAGATGAAACCAATGGAAAAACACATTGAAGGCAACGACGATCTTTATGTTCGACTGCTTGATCTCGATATGCTGACTTCTTACGTTGATATCGTGGGACAGAAGCCTGTGCTTGATAGCATCAAAATGTTTGAAGAGATGATGCCAAGTTATATTGAACTCTTGGATTCGAACATGGTGGCGAAAGATCAAGACGGTATTGTATCTGAAGCTCATAAGATAAAAGGCGCGGCAGGGTCTATAGGTTTAAAACATATTCAAAGTGTGGCGCAAAAAGCACAATCGCCAGAAGCACCTGCTTGGTGGGAAAACATAACAGATTGGGTTGAGGAAATTAAAAACGAATACCTCAACGATATTGAAGTACTCAAACAGTGGTTGGAACAAAGGAAATAAAATGAAAAAACTTGCTCTCGCTTTATTAGCTCTGACGATGGCAGCATGTACTTCTCAGACTTCTAATCACGAAAATATTAACTGGAAACAAGGTAATCTTGCCGCTTTATCTGAGACTGATATTCAGCTTAAAAGTAATTTGTGGACAGACAAGATGCCTAAAGTTGATGGTACACCAGAGAGCCAACCACTTAACGGTACTTTGATGTTAGACACCTCTGGTGAACTGTCTGCGGAACTTGTTGTTGAAATGGTGGTTATTAAGCAGAAAGACAATACTTGGGTCATTCAAGGCGATGAGACTGAACTGAGAACATTGAGTGAAAATCTTTGGGAAGTGGTGTTTGCTACGGAGATCCCTGTGGATGTTGAAAAGAGCGTTCACGTCGCTTTAGAGCTTAGTGATAACAACGGTGATGTTTGGCTGGTGGAACGTAATGTCACGATTGATAAGGTCTACTGAACGATAAAACCTAGCGTTCGATAAGGTCGATTCACAGAATTTTCCATTGTGAATAAAAGCCAAATTGCCAATCCAAGACACAATAAAAAAGCCCCAGATAGGGGCTTTTTTGCATTCTTTAGTAGTAAGAACAGCGTGAGCTTATTCTTCTAAATCGCCACAGAAACGGTAACCTTCACCGTGAATAGTTGCGATGATTTCTGGAGTACCAGACACTGACTCAAAGTGTTTACGGATACGACGAATCGTTACGTCTACAGTACGGTCATGTGGTTTCAATTCACGACCAGTCATCTTCTTAAGAAGATCAGCACGAGTTTGGATCTTGCCTGGGTTTTCACAGAAATGCAGTAGTGCACGGAATTCTGAACGAGGCAGTTTGTAACCATCACCACTTGGACTAACCAGTGAACGGCTATTAATGTCTAGTACCCAACCGTTGAATTCGTATTTCTCAACAGAGCGTTTCTCATCTTGAGTTACGCCTGTGTTCATCGAACGGCTTAGTAGGTTACGAGCACGAATAGTAAGTTCACGAGGGTTGAATGGTTTAGTGATGTAATCATCTGCACCGATTTCTAGACCAAGGATTTTATCTACTTCGTTGTCGCGACCAGTCAAAAACATTAGAGCAACATCAGCTTGCTCACGAAGCTCACGAGCTAGCAACAAACCGTTTTTGCCCGGTAAGTTGATATCCATGATCACTAGGTTGATGTTGTTGTCAGATAGTTCGTGGTGCATTTCTTCACCGTTACTAGCTTCAAAAACATCGTATCCCTCGGCTTCAAAAATACTCTTTAGAGTGTTACGAGTAACTTGCTCATCTTCAACAATAAGAATCTGCGGGGTTTGCATTGGCGGTACCTAAACTTGTGAAAAATTTGTGCTAATAGAACTCATTCTAGGCAAAAACATAACATAGGGTAATTTGATGTTAACAATAAAACTTAATTTATGTAAAAAATCTACTCTCGGGTTGCCCGCCATCCGTGGAATACTAGCTTATGAGGAATCCAATACCTCTTTGGTTCTACTAGTCTTTGAGCCGGATTCTATAATGTTAACAGCATGCTAACAACGGCCAAATGTTAATTCCAATCACTTTGTTGATTTACATCAATTGTTAGAATGTAACAGATATTAAAACTAATGACGAGATGTAACACCACTAACCTCATGAAAATAAATGCAAACCTTTGGCAAGCTTATTCCAAAGTCAAATTTGATCTTAAACATAAAATAGCCTTTGAAAACTACGCCATTATTACCGCATGGAACCCTGAAAGTGATAAGTTGTCAGAATATGAGAATTGCGTAAATAATCAACGTTTACAGAATGAGCTGATTGGTTATGATTGGTTTTCTGTTCGCGTTGGTGATCCAGAGTTTCATTGGTTTGAAGAAAGTTTTGCCGTGAATATGCCTTTGAATAAGGGGTTAGAACTCGGCAGAGCATATAAACAGAATGCCATCTATTACGTGTGTAACAACATGCTTTATTTACATTCCTGTAAGGGAGAACTACGGGAGTGTTTAGGGGATATTAATTTATTCCAATTGTAACCCATATGAGGTTATTCCCCTTTAGAGCCTAATTATTTTTGAAATTACAATTACGAGAATCATGGAGGAACGATGAAAGATATCACACCGGATATATGTGATCGCTACGAGTCACAGGTGACTTTACTCGACTTACCTTTGCAAAATTACGGTATGAGAAGCAGTTTTTGGGGAGAGATAGTGACAGTTCGTTGCTATCACGATAATTCAAAAGTTCGTGAAGTCTTGAGTCAAAATGGCAAAGGAAAAGTACTGGTGGTTGATGGTCACGGATCTCGCCGCAAAGCATTGATGGGAGATCAGGTCGCAATGATGGCGATTGATAACGGTTGGGAAGGCGTGATTATCTATGGGGCTATTCGAGACGTTGTCGCACTATCGCAAATGGATTTGGGGATAAAAGCATTAGATGCTTGCCCATTTAAAACTGAAAAACGAGGCGTAGGTAAAGTAAATGTAGCTCTGACGATGCTTAATCAAATGGTGTTGCCGGGTGATTATATCTATGCCGACTGGAATGGAATCTTGCTCTCTAAGCAAGCGCTTGATTTGAGCTAAAAACGGAATCCTAAACCCACTTCAACATCTTGTTGCCACTCTTGATAGCCAAGGGTGGCATGCAAATCTAAATCATCAGAAAGCTGTAATCGACTGGACAATTCTGCGCCGATATTTGAAGTTCTCTCACTATTTTTATCAGAAAAATAGGATTGAACGGAGCTGCTTAATGTCACTTTTTCAGTGAGTTGGTAGCTAACGCCACTGAGCAATCCGTTTTCGCTTAAATTACCATTCTCTGAGTAAGATTGGTTTATGCGAGCTCCGACATAAACATCAATATCGTTGAATATTGCATAGGCGTATCCACCATCAATGTTGATATTCCAATTTCCAACGTCATCTTGTTCACTTGTTAAGAATAATCGATGTGGGGAATCCTTCTGCATTGAAGGCAGAGTTGGAAGTTGTTCGGACTGAGCATTAAAAACAATGAGCATGCAGGTAATACCAAGACTAAATCTCATGATATCTCCCTTGTAGTTGTAAATTTTTTAAATAACTTTTCCACTGCGCTTTACAAAGTCTATGCACAAAAAGCAGAGTCGGCAGATGTGTTGTTAGAGTATTTGGTTATTTACTTAGTCCGTTTTGTTTGTTCAAATAATGATTGTTGATTTTTTAGAGACTTAGCTAACTAATCAGAATGAAACATAAAAAAAAACTACTTTTTCGTTGACTACGCGATAAAAAATAGGTTAAACGTAGGGTAAGCAAACACACAAACGAAGTAAGATTTCTATGTTTAATAACAGCCTAGTAATGATGACAACCACCATTATTATTACCGACATTACGCGTGTTGGGGCAGGCTGCTAAGCGTAAAATTTTCAAAAAAAGGCCTGTATCCCCACCGATACAGGCCTTTTTTTTATACCTATTTTTAATGACTTGGAGTAAAGGGATGCGAGTTCTAAAGTTTGGAGGTTCATCGTTAGCTGATGCTGACCGTTTATTACGGGCAGCAGACATCATTGCCAATAACGCTCAGCAGGAAGACGTTGCCGTTGTTCTTTCTGCACCGGGTAAAACGACAAATAAACTTGTTGCAGTGATCGATAGCGCGATGCGTAATGGAGAAGCCGAACTACAGATTAAAGAGTTGGAATCTTCGTTCAACACTTTGTTTGAAGATATAAAAGCAGTATTGCCAAACATCGATGGTGCTGCGTTTGACAACCAAGTTAAAACCTCAATGTCACAACTACGTCAGTTTGTGCACGGAATCAGCCTATTAGGCATGTGTCCTGATAACGTAAATGCTCGCATTATCAGTAAAGGTGAGCGTGTTTCTATTCAGCTTATGAAAGCGGTAATGGAAGCGAAAGGATTAGCCGCTAACCTGATTGACCCAGTAAAATATCTGCTAGCGAAAGGTGACTATTTAGAAGCGATGGTAGATGTGGAAGTATCCACTCAAAACTTCAAGTCAAATCCTCTTCCAGAAAAACATGTTCACATTATGCCGGGCTTTACGGCTGGTAATAAAAAAGGCGAATTGGTTTGTCTAGGCCGTAATGGTTCTGACTATTCCGCAGCGGTCTTAGCCGCATGTTTACGTGCAGAGTGCTGTGAGATTTGGACTGATGTGGATGGTGTTTATAACTGTGACCCGCGTTTAGTTGACGATGCTCGTTTACTTAAGTCTCTAAGTTATCAAGAAGCAATGGAACTGTCTTACTTTGGTGCTTCAGTTCTCCATCCCAAAACTATCGCTCCTATTGCTCAATTCCACATTCCTTGCCTAATCAAAAATAGTTTTAATCCTCAAGGCCCTGGCACTTTGATTGGCCTTGATACCGGTGAAGACAATCTGGCGATCAAAGGTATTACAACGCTTAACAACCTAACGATGGTCAACGTTTCAGGTCCTGGCATGAAAGGCATGGTGGGTATGGCGAGCCGAGTGTTTGGTGCGATGTCCGCTTCAGGCGTTTCTATTGTTCTGATTACTCAATCCTCTTCTGAATACAGCATCAGTTTCTGTATTGAAGCAGAGCACAAAGTGCTCGCTCAACAAGCATTGTCTGAAGCATTCGAACTCGAACTGAAAGATGGCTTGTTGGAGCCAGTAGAGTTTATGGAAGACCTTTCGATCATCACTCTTGTTGGTGATGGTATGCGCACGTCGCGCGGTGTTGCTTCTCAGTTTTTTGCTTCGTTAACAGAAGCGCATGTCAACATTGTCGCTATTGCTCAAGGTTCATCAGAGCGTGCGATTTCAGCGGTTATTCCAGAAGACAAAGTGTCTTCAGCAATTAAAGCGTGCCACGAAAACCTATTTAACTCTAAGCACTTCCTCGACGTATTCGTTGTCGGTGTTGGTGGTGTTGGTGGTGAGCTGGTTGATCAAATTAACCGTCAACAAGCGAAACTGGCAGAAAAAGGTATCGTGATTCGTGTATGCGGTCTGGCGAACAGCAAGGGTTTGTTGCTTGATAGTGAAGGTCTGCCTCTGGATAACTGGCGTGACCGCATGGGCGGAGCTTCTGAAGAATTCTCATTAGCTCGCTTGATTGCTTTGGTCCAACGTAACCACATCATCAACCCTGTATTGGTAGACTGTACTTCGAGTGAAGCTATCGCGAATCAATATACAGATTTCTTAGCGGCAGGCTTCCACGTTGTCACACCAAACAAGAAAGCAAACACAGCAAGCATGGCGTATTACCATCAGTTGCGCGAAGTGGCTCGTCACTCTCGTCGTAAATTGATGTATGAAACAACTGTTGGTGCGGGTCTACCAGTGATTGAAAACCTGCAAAACCTAATTGCTGCAGGCGATGAACTGGAGAAGTTCAACGGTATCTTATCTGGCTCTCTCTCTTTTATCTTCGGTAAGTTAGATGAAGGTCTGACATTGAGCCAAGCGACAACGATTGCTAAAGATAAAGGTTTCACTGAGCCTGATCCCCGTGATGATTTGTCAGGTATGGATGTGGCTCGTAAGCTACTTATTCTTGCTCGTGAAGCGGGAATGGTATTAGAGCTAGAAGATATTAAAGTGGAACAAGCGCTTCCACCGGGCTTTGATGCATCAGGTAGTGTTGATGATTTCATGGCTCGCTTGCCTCAAGCGGATGAATATTTCCAAGAATTGTCAGCCAAAGCAGCAGAAGAAGGGAAAGTGCTTCGTTACGTGGGTGAGATCGCGGAAGGTGAATGCCGAGTGCACATCGCTATGGTCGATGAGAATGGCCCAATGTTCAAAATTAAAGATGGCGAGAACGCTCTGGCATTCTACAGCCGCTACTATCAGCCAATTCCGCTAGTACTACGCGGTTACGGTGCAGGTACTGAAGTAACTGCTGCAGGTGTATTCTCGGATGTCATGCGTACGCTTGGCTGGAAATTAGGGATTTAATCAATGAGTTCAAGTGACATGGGCGTAGTCGTTTACGCCCCAGCTTCTATCGGTAACGTGAGTGTTGGTTTCGATGTATTGGGTGCTGCGGTTTCACCGATTGATGGAACACTGCTTGGTGACCGAGTTCATGTAAAAGCAGGCTCAGAGCCTTTTACACTTAAAACCGCAGGCAGCTTTGTTTCGAAGCTTCCTGAAAACCCGAAAGAAAACATCGTTTACGATTGCTGGATAGTGTTTGCTCGTGAGTTAGAGAAAAAACAGGTAGCGCCTAGGCCTCTTGAAATGACGCTAGAGAAGAACATGCCTATCGGTTCTGGTCTAGGCTCAAGTGCTTGTTCAATTGTGGCTGCACTCGATGCGCTCAACCGATTCCATGATCAACCATTAAACGAAACTGAACTGTTGGCACTGATGGGTGAAATGGAAGGAAAGATCTCTGGTGGCATTCACTATGACAACGTAGCACCTTGTTACCTTGGTGGCGTCCAACTGATGTTGGAAGAGCTTGGCATTATCAGCCAAGAGGTGCCGTGTTTTGATGATTGGTACTGGGTAATGGCTTATCCGGGTATTAAGGTTTCAACGGCTGAAGCGCGAGCTATCTTGCCGTCTCAGTATCGCCGCCAAGATATCATCGCTCATGGTCGTTATTTGGCAGGCTTTATTCATGCCTGCCACACCAATCAGCCTGAGTTAGCTGCGAAAATGATCAAAGACGTGATCGCAGAACCTTATCGTGAGAAACTGCTGCCTGGTTTTGCGAAGGCTCGCCAATATGCGCTCTCTGCTGGTGCGCTTGCAACTGGTATCTCTGGTAGTGGTCCAACACTATTTAGCGTATGCAAAGAGAAAGACGTTGCCGAACGTGTTGCGCGTTGGCTGGAACAAAACTATGTACAAAACGAAGAAGGATTCGTTCACGTTTGTCGCTTAGACAAAAACGGTTCAAAAGTTACAGGAAGTGAGCTATGAAGCTTTACAACATAAAAGAAAATGATGAACAAGTATCCTTTGGCCAAGCCGTGCGCCAAGGGTTAGGCCGTAACCAAGGTCTATTTTTCCCGTCGGAATTACCAAAGTTTGATGATATCGATGCGCTATTAGCGGAAGATTTCGTATCGCGCAGCACTAAAATCCTATCTGCTTTGATTGGTGATGAACTGCCAAGCGAGAAAGTGAATGAGATGGTGGCATCTGCGTTCCAATTCCCTGCGCCAATCAAATCAGTAAAAGATGGCGTTTATGCTCTTGAACTGTTCCATGGTCCAACGCTTGCGTTTAAAGACTTTGGTGGTCGCTTTATGGCTCAGTCACTTGCTGCGGTATCTAATGGCGGAAAAATCACGATTCTAACAGCAACATCTGGCGATACAGGTGCTGCAGTTGCTCATGCTTTCTACGGCATGGAAGACATCAACGTCGTGATCCTTTATCCAAAAGGCAAAATCAGTCCACTTCAAGAGAAGCTGTTTTGTACACTAGGTAAGAATATTCACACTGTCGCGGTCAATGGCGATTTTGATGCTTGCCAAGCATTAGTTAAAAACGCTTTTGATGATGCTGAACTGCGTGAGAAAGTGGGTCTTAACTCAGCTAACTCAATTAACATTAGCCGTCTGATGGCGCAAATTTGTTATTACTTCGAAGCTGCAGCGCAAATGAGCAAAGCAGAGCGCGAAAATCTCGTCGTTTCAGTTCCAAGTGGTAACTTTGGTAACCTAACGGCTGGTTTACTGGCTAAAGCATTGGGTTTACCTATTAAACGTTTTATCGCTGCTACTAACGCAAACGATACTGTGCCTCGTTACCTAGAAACCGGTAAATGGGATCCAAAACCTACAGTAGCAACCACTTCAAATGCGATGGACGTAAGCCAACCAAACAACTGGCCACGTATTGAAGAGCTATGCAAGATAAAAGATTGGGGCTTGGAAACCTTAGGTAAAGGTGCGGTTCTTGATAACGAAAGTGCTGAATCAGTGAAAAAATTGAGCGCATTGGGTTATCTGTGTGAGCCACACGGTGCTATCGCTTACCGCGTACTTGATCAGCAGTTAAAACAAGGTGAAACAGGGCTGTTCTTATGTACTGCTCACCCAGCGAAGTTCAAAGAAGTGGTTGATGATATTTTAGGTACCGACATCGAATTACCAGCGCCCTTGGCTAAACATGCGGTTCTGGATCTGCTGTCTGACGAGATGGATGTTGACTTCGCAGCATTGAGAGAGCTTTTAATCAAGGTTCGTGGCGAATAACAGAGTGAGTAGAGAATCATGATTGATTCTCTACCAGTAAAGCATAAAAAAGCGGTGCTACTTTTACAGTAAGAGCACCGCTTTTTTTAATCTGCGAGACTGAATTATAGAGATTCAGTAAAAGTACGAGCGATAACGTCGCGTTGTTGTTCTTGAGTTAGAGAGTTAAAGCGAACAGCATAACCCGATACACGGATAGTTAGCTGAGGGTACTTCTCTGGGTGCGCTACTGCATCTTCTAGCGTTTCACGTTTAAGAACATTAACGTTTAGGTGTTGTCCACCTTCGATTTTTGCTGGAGTTTCAATTGCCACTTCACGGCTTTCGTACTCGCCAAGGTCAGATACTGGAACAACTTGATCTTCTGAATAGCTACCAGTAGCTGCAACACAACGAGCTTCGTTTGTTTCACTGTCGATTAGCCAAATAGAGTTAAGTAGGTCATCATTAGCTGCTTTAGTGATTTGGATACCTTGGATCATCAATATCTCCTAGTCCACTTTGAGTGGTATTTATTGGTGTTAAATTTCGTAATTTTTGTTGAGCTTCGTATTATATATTTTATATCCATGATTATAGTATTGATATAGGTCAAAAAACAACATAAAACCTTAATTAGTTTAAGGTAAATAAATTGATGTTAATCAATAAGTGTTTAATAAATATAATTATTCAATTAAATTTTAACTATTAAAAAATATTTTATGGTTAAGTTTTGTTCTTATTGTGGTAATAAAACTACATTTTGACGTGCTAGAACAAGCAAACTAGAACAAATCAGTAAGTTATAAAAGCCAATTTGAAAGTAGAAAGTGATTAAATGACAAAAGAAGTAAAGCCTCTTGGCAACAAATATATTGGTGCTCATGTTTCAGCTGCTGGTGGTGTCGATCAGGCGCCATTAAGAGCAAAAGAGATTGGGGCAAACGCGTTTGCTATCTTCACGAAAAACCAGCGTCAATGGGTTGCTAAACCTTTAGAGGCGTCAACAATAAGGCGCTTTAAAGAGCAATGTCAGCGTTTAGGTTTCTCTGCTGATCATATTTTGCCTCACGACTCATACTTAATTAATTTGGGTGCGCCTGAAGAAGAGAAGTTGGAAAAATCTCGAGCTGCGTTTATCGATGAGATGGAGCGTTGCAATCAACTTGGGTTGAAACTACTCAACTTCCATCCGGGTAGCCATTTAAAACTGGTGTCTGAAGAGCAGTGCCTTGCGACTATTGCTGAGTCAATCAACCTTGCTCATAAAGCTGTATCGGATGTGATTGCTGTCATCGAAAATACAGCAGGGCAAGGAACGAACTTAGGTTGGCGCTTTGAACATTTGGCGGCAATCATTGATCAAGTTGAAGACAAATCTCGTGTCGGCGTTTGCCTCGATACTTGCCACACATTTGCCGCTGGCTACGATTTAAGTAGCTTTGAAGCTTGTGAAGCGACCTTTGCTGAATTTGATCGTATTGTTGGTATGCACTATTTGAGAGCAATGCATATTAATGATTCAAAAGGCGGGTTAGGCAGTAAGCTGGATCGCCACCATTCATTAGGCAAGGGTGAGATTGGTTGGGATTGTTTCGAATACATATCTAAAGATGCTCGCTTTGATAATATCCCATTGATTTTAGAAACAATTGATCCTGATATTTGGCATTTAGAAATTCAAACAATGCGTGATCACCATTTAAGCGTATAAATTATTAGTCTGAGATCACGATATTGGCATGCTTTTCTCATGACGTTTTCATGAAACGTTGTAAAGAAGGATGCCTAATTATGTTCTCTTCAGTTTGTGTTATCTCATCATTCAGTGCTCGGCCTGCTGCTCGTATGCCAGTGCCTAATCGGCATGTAACAGGTCGAGGGCACCATCGTTCGCCACAACCAAGTAAACCTCATTGTAAGTAAGGCTTACTGATGAGAGCCTCTGTTTGTTGGAAGCTTGATATCTTGGTTGTTGTGTTGATGACATTTGTGAGTCGTTTACGACAATTTTGAACAATATCTGAGGTTTCAGATATGTCATGAGTTGTCGTATTCGAATTTACGAGTGCTGTCTGGCTGCAACTTTGTTTTCATGGGTATAAGATAAAGAAATTATTTTTATACTCAGGAGCTGTTATGAGCCATTCTTTGACTTGGCACGACGTCATCGGTCTAGAGAAAGAACAAAAATATTTCCAGCAAACACTAAAATTCGTAGAGGATGAGCGTGCCGCTGGTAAAGTCATCTTCCCGCCTGCTAAAGATGTATTTAATGCGTTTCGCTTTACTGAATTCGACGATGTCAAAGTGGTTATTCTTGGACAAGACCCTTATCACGGCCCTAATCAAGCACATGGTTTGTGTTTTTCTGTCCTACCAGGAGTAAAAACTCCTCCTTCTCTAGTGAATATGTATAAAGAATTGGCTCAAGATATCGAAGGGTTTCAAATCCCGAATCATGGCTATTTAAAAAGCTGGGCGGATCAGGGCGTTCTGTTGCTCAATACTGTTTTAACGGTAGAGCAGGGTAAGGCACATTCACATGCCAAAGCTGGTTGGGAAATGTTCACTGACCGTGTTATTGATGCGCTAAACCAGCATCGTCAAGGCGTGATCTTCCTTCTCTGGGGATCTCATGCTCAAAAAAAGGGGCAGATGATAGATAGAAGTAAGCATCATGTACTTATGGCTCCGCATCCTTCGCCGTTATCAGCTCATCGTGGTTTCTTAGGTTGTAAGCATTTTTCGCAAACAAATCAGATACTCAAACAATTAAGGCAAATGCCAATTGATTGGCAACCAACTCTTGATTCGAATCAATGATGTGATGAATGATTGTTTGTATTGCTGTTTTTTCGACCAAAATCAAAGCGAATTAGTCATTCCTTATATAGACTTTACCTACAAGACTGTGTAATGGAGACGCACAATGATGATTGAAAGAATCAGACGTGAGCATGGGTACATGACTCGACTGTTGGCTATTTTGCGCGGAAAGCTACAGCTTCTTAAAGACGAAAAACCGATTAACTACAGCCTCGTTAAGGAGATTGTGGATTATCTTTCAAGGCATTCTGAAAGTGTCCATCACCCCAAAGAAGACATTCTTTATCGGCATTACATGAAGCATTATGGCGAGCATGAAGAAGTCTCGGATTTAGAAAAAGAACATGCACTGTTATCCAAATCGACACATGAGTTTTTGAACACGGTGGAGATGATCCTAAATGATGCGGTTGTTCCTCAAGATGTATTTATGGAACAGCTAGAACAATTCATTAATTCACAGCGTCAACATTTAGAAATGGAAGAGCAAACCGTTTTACCGCTGATTAATCGAACTTTTAGCGTTGCAGATTGGCAACAGGTGGAATCTGAGTGGAATTGTAGTGAAGAAGATCCAGTATTTGGTTCAACCATTGCGGAAAGATACGCTCAGCTTGCTCGTCGAGTAAGAAAAAGCGAAACAGAGTGCAATTAGGAAAAATGTACAAAGTCAAAGTGTAGAAATAGAAGAGGCGCCAACAAAGGCGCCTCTTCTATTTATAATTTGAGGTCATCGAGTTCTAGACAGACATCCATTTCCAATAACTCTCTTTCCAACCGTTTTCGATCTCGTATAGCTTCTATCTCACGCCACATCCTTTTAGCAGGTTTCGCTCTGCTACTCGCATTTGAGCGGAGCTTTGCGATTTGTGCATCTAACAGTTCATCAAAGTGCAAGTCGTCCATAAGCAAGCCTCTTTCTGGTTGTCTCCTTTCCTGGAGTTTTTTCTAAATATCATATTTTTAAGGACAATAACTATGATTTATTTCTCATTTGTTTCATTGATATGAAATTTTTATGGATTTCTTCTAGGAATATAAACTTTGTTAGCATTGGGGTGGTTGTTATTTAACCGGTTGGATACCAAGTTTCTTATTTATTGATAATTGGCTGATGTTAATGAAAGGTTACTAATCTAGGCCGTGGGATTGCCGGTTGATTAATATTTGGCCGCTAGGTTTCTAAATGTTTCAAGTTCCGCAATTAGAAATCATTTTGTGATGGAGCATATAGAGCTATAAGGCTGAATGTGACTTCAACTTATTGTGCATGACATAAGTTTGGTGTGGGAGGTAATGTTTTATTAATGTAATAGTAATGTTTTGTTTGTGTGATTTTTACTTGGTGTTGTTTCTACGAATAGCGCTTACGGATTCTCATAAATGCAACTTAACTCATATTGATTTTTAACAACCCTGCCTGCATTATTCTCGCCCATCATATAGATACCTAAACCGATAAGGTGTCTTCATTCTCCTGAACTACACACCATTATAAAAGCAAATCGCAGCCAGCGAGCGTGTAGTTAAAGTGCTAACTTTTATTTTCAGGTTCTAATACTTACTCTTTTTAGAGGTTTTTGTGACAGACTTAATTAACTTAATGAACGACCTGCTTTGGGGATCGATACTGGTGTATCTCCTTGTTGGTGTCGGTATTTATTTCACCTTGCGTTTAGGCTTTATCCAATTTCGCCATTTTGGGCACATGTTCAGTGTGCTGAGAAACAGCCGTAAAGCTGACAATGCTGGTATTTCTTCTTTTCAAGCTCTTTGTACCAGTCTTGCTGCGCGTGTAGGTACAGGTAACATGGCTGGTGTTGCGGTTGCATTAACCGTTGGTGGCCCTGGTGCGATTTTCTGGATGTGGATGACAGCGATGCTAGGCATGGCGACTTCATTCGCAGAAAGTACTCTTGCTCAGCTTTACAAATCACGTGATAAGGATGGCAACTACCGTGGTGGCCCTGCTTATTACATGGAAAAAGGCTTGGGTATGCGCTGGATGGGGGTGATTTTCTCAATCTTCCTTATCATTGCGTTTGGCTTGGTGTTCAATGCAGTACAAGCTAACTCGATTTCAAATGCGATGAATAATGCATTTGGTTTTGATCCGATGATGGTGGGTATTGGTATTGTGCTACTAACTGCCTTCGTAATTTTTGGTGGTATTCGTAAAATTGCACGAACCGCTGAACTTATCGTCCCATTTATGGCTATCGCCTACCTAGCAATTGCGCTTGTGGTCGTGTTCATGAACATTGAGAAAGTGCCTGCTGTGTTCTCTCTGATCATTAAAAGTGCTTTTGGTTTTGAACAGGCTGCCGCTGGTGGCCTTGGTTATGCGATTGCACAGGCAATGATCAACGGTGTTAAACGTGGATTGTTCTCAAACGAAGCGGGTATGGGTTCTGCGCCGAATGCGGCGGCTTCTGCAACGCCTTATCCTCCACACCCTGCGTCTCAAGGTTATGTGCAAATGCTGGGCGTATTCGTAGATACTATCGTGATCTGTTCAGCGACTATGGCGATCATCTTAGTGTCTGGTGAATATGTTCCGCACGGTGAAATTACAGGTATCGAACTAACACAACGTGCACTAAGCTCACAAGTTGGTGATTGGGGCGGCGTGTTTATTGCGATGGCGATTTTCTTCTTTGCCTTCACCTCAATCATTGCGAACTATTCGTATGCGGAAACGAACCTGATATTCCTTGAGCACAATAACAAGAAAGGTTTAGTCGTATTTCGTCTGATTTTCTTAAGTATGGTGATGTTTGGTGCGTTAGCGACACTGCCTACGGTTTGGGCTATGGCCGATGTTTCTATGGGCTTGATGGCGATTGTTAACTTGATTGCGATTCTGCTTCTGTCTGGAACCGTAATTAAGCTTGCGAAAGACTACAACCGTCAGCTAGACGCGGGCAAAGTACCGACTTTCAATGCCAATGACTACCCTGAACTAAAAACTCAACTAGAAGATGGAATCTGGGATCAATCGAAGTCGACTAAAGCAAACTAAGTACACTAATAGATAGTACCGATGTTATAGATTGGAAAAGCCATGCAGACACTGCATGGCTTTTTTTGTAAGCTATCGTTCAAAAGCAATAAAAGTCAGCTCAACAGAATTTATAAAGGAAACCTTATGCTTATCGTGGTCTCTCCAGCAAAAACATTGGATTATGAATCTCCATTGCCAACAACGCGCTTTACCCAGCCAGAGTTGACTTCGCATTCAGCGGAATTAATTAAAGTGTGCCGTACACTAACGCCACAAGATATTGCCGACTTAATGAAAGTCAGTGACAAAATTGCTGGTTTGAACGTGGCACGCTTTGAGCAGTGGACCGAAACTTTCACACCTGATAATTCTCGCCCTGCGATTTTTGCTTTCAAAGGTGATGTCTATACTGGTCTCGAAGCAGAAACGTTGTCTGAAGCGGATTTAGATTATGCGCAAACTCATCTGCGTATGCTGTCAGGCTTATACGGTTTGTTGAAGCCTCTCGATCTTATGCAGCCTTACCGTCTCGAAATGGGTACTAAGCTGGGCAATGAACGTGGCAGCAATCTCTATCAGTTCTGGGGCAATATCATTACCGATAAGCTAAATGAAGCGATTAAGGCACAAGAAGACAACGTGCTGATCAATCTGGCTTCTAATGAGTACTTTAAAGCCGTTAAACCGAAAGCTTTAGAGGCTCAAGTGATCACTCCGGTGTTTAAAGACTGCAAAAATGGTCAGTATAAAGTGATCAGCTTCTTTGCTAAAAAAGCTCGTGGCATGATGGCGCGCTATATTATTGAAAACCGTATTGAGTCGGTGAAGCAGTTAGAATCTTTTGACATTGCTGGCTACTACTACTGTGCCACTGAATCAACAGCAACAGAGCTTGTATTCAAGCGAGAAGAACAATAAGCCTATAGATGAGGTTGTTATGCTAACTTGGTTTAAAAAATGGCTGGCACGCTATGATGATTGGTGTCAAAGCATGGGATTAACGCCAGATCAAAAGCGTTGTTGCGTTCCTTATCGTAAAGATCCGATTCATGATAAAGCGCCGACGCATGGCAAAGACCTGATTCATGACAAAGATAAGCCATAAGCTGCGGCTGTTTGACACTCATTGCCACTTTGATTTTGATGAGTTTGACGCATCGTTTCCGGAGCAAATATCCGCCGCAACGCATGCTCAGGTAGATAAAATCCTTATTCCATCGGTTGGTGTTTTTAATTGGCTGCGAGTGAAAAATCTCGCGGCACAATACCCAGCAACTCTTCGATATGCCCTCGGTTTCCATCCTTATTTTCTTGAGCACTTTGCTAATGAACAGTTGCAGCTGTTAGAAGATGAATTAGCACTGCGAGAAAGCGCTTGTGTTGCCGTTGGCGAATGTGGATTAGACGCTATGGTTGAGGTTAATGCCTCGCTGCAAGAACGTGTTTTCATCGCCCAACTAGTCATGGCGGAACACGCCCATCTTCCGGTAATTCTGCATAGCCGCAAAACGCATAACCGGTTGCTGCAATTTATTAAACAACATCGCTTTACTCAAGGTGGTGTGTTACATGCTTTTTCCGGCAGTGAACAACAGGCAAAGCAATTTATAGACCTTGGATTTAAAATCGGTGTAGGCGGAGTGATTACTTACCCACGAGCAAATAAAACTCGACAAGCGATCAGCCAATTACCAATAGAGTCTCTGGTTTTAGAAACCGATGCACCGGACATGCCATTATCCGGCAGGCAAGGCGAGGCGAATCATCCTAAGTACTTAATTCATGTCTTAGAAGAGTTGGCGGAGCTGAGAGACACCAATAAAGAACAACTGGCATCACAGCTTTGGGCAAACAGTATCGAACTGTTTCGGATAAATGAATAGCAAAAGGGAGCGAAATTCGCTCCCTTTGTCTTTAGTAAAGTGTTTTAGGTAACAGATTAAATCGTTATTCGCGCTCTTTGGTGTACGGAACACCAATTGCTTTTGGCGCAACCGCTTTACCAATAAATCCTGCAAGTAGAAATACCGTCAAGACATATGGCAACGCTTCAATGGCTTGAACCGGAATAGGGAAGTCACCAACGCTCACGCCTTGCAGACGAATAGCGAGCGCATCAAGGAAGCCGAACAGCAAACAGGCTGCCATAGCTGTCACAGGGCGCCACTTACCAAAGATAAGGGCTGCCAGTGCCATATAGCCTTTACCTGCACTCATGTTAGGAATGAACTGCGCAGTTTGGCCTACAGAGAGGTACACGCCAGCCAAACCCACCAATAAGCCACAGATGACCATTGCACTATAACGCATGCCAGCAACCGAAATACCGGCTGTATCCACTGCCGCAGGAGAATCACCTACCGCCCTTAAGCGTAAGCCGAAGCGAGTTTTGAACAATACGTACCAAGACAAAGGTACTGCCGCTAAAGCCACATACTCAATAATCGAGTGACCGCTGATTAGCTCAGAATAAATGAGCCCAACAACCGGAACATCTTGCAAGGCATCAGCGCCCGGTAACGTTATTGGTGCAAAGCGACCATCACCAGAAAGCGCCGGTGTTTGACCGCCTTGATTGAACCAGTAACGTCCTAGAGTTACAGTTAAACCTGTCGCCAGAATATTGATTGCCATACCGCTGACCACTTGGTCGCCACGGTGTGTAATTGAAGCAAAGCCGTGAAGTAAAGCTAGCAGAATAGACACCAGCACCCCAGCACAAACACCCAGCCAAGCCGAACCTGTTATGTAAGCTGTCGCTGCACCTGCGAAAGCCGCTGCCAACAGTTTACCTTCTAGGGCAATGTTTACTACACCTGAACGTTCACTAAACATACCGGCTAGAGCGGCAAGAATTAGAGGGGTGGCAACACGAATTGTGGCATCAGCCATTAAAATGAAGGTTTCAAACATGTTTACGCAACTCCATGTTCTTGTTTGCCAAATAAGCGCACATAAATGCGTTCAATTGAAGGTTTGAACATGTACTCAAGCGCACCAGAGAATAAGATGACCAGACCTTGCAGTACCACAACAATGTTACGGTCAACACCGTAATCGAAGCTCAGCTCTGCACCACCTTGATAGAGGAAGCCAAACAGTAAACTTGCTAGTACAACACCTACAGGGTGGTTTCGTCCCATCAGAGCAACAGCAATACCTGTGAAGCCGAATCCTTCTACGAAGTTCAATTTGATCTGATGAAGCTCACCTTGCAGCACGTTAATACCAAAGAAGCCTGCCAACATGCCCGAAAGCATCATAGTAATGACGATTATCTTCAGGTAGTTAATTCCTGCATAAGATGCAGCTGACGCATTAGCGCCAATAGAGCGAATCTCGTAGCCCCAGCGAGAGTGCCAAATGAACAGCCATACAAACACACTGCACAATAGAGCAAAAATGAAACTGATGTTTAGTGGGCTTGGCGCAACATTAATACCAAACATAGCAAACAGTTCGTGCATTTTAGGTAGCCAGCTACCTTGTGCAAATACTCGGCTTTCTGTTGCCATTGTGGTTTCTGGCTTCAGAATGTCGACTAGAAGGTATGCCATAAGCGAAGCTGCAATGAAGTTAAACATGATCGTTGTAATAACGATATGAGAACCCCGTTTTGCCTGTAAGTAAGCAGGAATAAATGCCCAAGCCGCACCAAAAATGCCGCCAGCGATAACCGCTACAGGAAATACCACATACCAAGGGGCGTACTCGCCGAGGGTTAAACAGATTATCCCGACACCCAGACCACCAATATATGCCTGACCTTCCACACCGATGTTGAATAGCCCTGCGTGATAAGCCACCGCAACGGCTAAACCTGTAAAGATAAAACCAGTGGTATAGTAAAGAGTGTAACCGAAGCCTTCTGCGTAACCGAATGCCCCTGTCCACATGACTTTGATGGCGTCTAATGGGTTGATATCAATATAAATAAATAACAAAGCTGAAACTAAAAATGCGACCAAAACGTTAATTGCAGGTAACAGCGCAATGGTTACCCAAGCGGGCACTTTTGCCTGACTCATGCCGTCTCTCCTTGGGCAATACTCTCTTTTATGTGGTCTGGAATGATGTTCGCCATCATAAGACCTAATGTTTTCTCATCAGCCTGATGAGCTTGCAGTTCACCGACAATCGCCCCATCAAATACAACCAATATCCGGTCGGCAAGGCTAAGAATTTCATCCAATTCAACCGAGACTAATAGCACGGCTTTTCCTGCATCTCGGCTAGCAACAATTTGCTGGTGGATATACTCAATTGCGCCTATGTCCACCCCACGAGTGGGTTGGCCAATTAGAAGGACGTCTGGGTTCTCTTCCATTTCTCGGGCAATCACCAGTTTTTGCTGGTTACCACCAGAGAAGTTTGCCGTTTTTAGGTGGATATCATTCGGGCGAACGTCCCATTTATCCATGCTCTCTTGGCAAATCTTCGAAATAGCGGCTTTGTCTTGCAGTAAGCCTTTGTTGTATTTTGGCAGATTGTGATAGCCCAAGATGTAAGCTTCTTGAGCTTCAAATTTATTGATCAAACCTTGCTTATGGCGATCTTCTGGAATATGACCCACACCCATAGCTCTCACTTGTTGTGGATCTGCCGGTTTATCGACAGAAATCGTGTGACCATTCAGTTCAAAGCTGCCTGATGTTGGCTTTAAGATGCCAGACAGCAGAGACAGGATCTCTGATTGACCATTGCCGGATACTCCAGCAATACCGACAAGTTCGCCTGCACGGACAGAGAAACTGATGTCTTTCACGCGTTTAACTCCGCTGTGATCGACATAGCCTAATTTGTTTACCTTCAGTAACTCTTTCGCTGGTTTGGCTTCAGACTTATCAACTTTTAAGCGAACTTTGCGGCCTACCATCAGCTCTGCAAGCTCTTCGCGGTTGGTGTCTGAGGTTTTTACATCGGCAACCATCTGACCTTGACGCATAACTGAAATGTTATCGGTAATAGCCAGTACTTCACGCAGTTTATGAGTGATGATGATAACCGTTGTGCCTTGACTACGAAGTTTGTCCAGAATCGCGAATAAGTGATCCGCTTCTTGAGGAGTTAACACGCCAGTTGGTTCATCAAGAATAAGCAGTTTTGCATCGCGGTAGAGAGCTTTAAGAATTTCTACTCGTTGTTGCAAGCCTACAGGTAAGTCTCCAACCAATTTATCGAGAGGGACGTCTAAACCGTAGTCTTTTTCTATTTGGTGCAGTTTCTTTCTTGCAGCTTTTAAGCTGTCTTCTAGTTTCCAGCCAGATTCAGCGCCGAGAACGACGTTTTCAAGAACCGTGAAGGTATCAACCAACATAAAATGTTGGTGAACCATGCCTATTCCTGCGGCTATCGCTTCTTGAGAGTTGTTAGGGGTATATGGTTTACCATCGACAAACATCTCACCTGAGTTTGGTGTATAAAAACCGTAGATGATGCTCATCAAGGTGGATTTACCAGCGCCATTTTCACCGATAATGCCGTGAATCGTACCTGCTGGAACTTTTAAATCGATAGCTTTATTCGCGTGAACGGCACCAAAGCGTTTATCGATTTTTTTAAGCTCGATGGCATAGTTTTGAGATTGCGTCACGTAAAAACTTCCTGAACTAGTGAGGTCAACAGACCCTAAGGCCATATTCAAATGGATGCGCTTAATCGAGCAGCCAAATAAACCATACGCCGCTGAGCAAGCAGCGGCGTATGGCATTTCCAAACGGAACGTATTGTTTTAACTAAGTATTAAGAACTAAATTAGTACTCACACTTATTGTTAGACATGTAGTCGTGAATTTTAATTTTGCCAGCGATAATGTCCGCTTTTAGAGTATCCATGTAAGCTTTCATTTCGTCAGTGATCAGAGACTTGTTGTTGTCATCGTATGCCCAATCAACAGCGTTCTCTTTAAGACCAAGAGCTTTGATACCAGGTTGCCAAGTACCGTTCATCTCTTCTTTCCAAGATTCAACTGAAGCCGCGCCTACAAGTTTAACCATTGACGTTAGCATTGTGCCTGGTTGTAGGTGGTTTTGGTTTGAGTCAACACCGATCGCTAGTTTGCCTGCATCTTTCGCTGCTTGGTAAACACCTAAACCAGTACCGCCAGCTGCCGCGTAAACAACGTCAACACCTTTAGAGAATTGAGATTTAGCAAGCTCTGAACCTTTTGCAGGGTCAGCAAACGCTGCTGGAGTTGAACCAGTCATGTTTTGTAGAACAGTGATGCTTGGGTTAGTGTATTTAGCACCTTGCTCATAACCACATTGGAATTTACGGATAAGAGGAATGTCCATTCCGCCAACGAAGCCAACTACGCCTGATTTTGACGCTTTCGCAGCAAGTGCACCCACTAGGAATGAACCTTCGTGCTCTTTAAATACGATTGATTGAACGTTTGGCTTATCAACAACTGAATCAAGAATGGTGAAGTGAATATCTGGGAACTCTGTTGCCACTTTTTCTACAGCTGATGCCATATTAAAGCCTACTGCAACAATAGGGCTAAAACCGCGGCTTGCTAAGCGACGAAGACCTTGTTCACGTTGCGCCTCGTTCTGAGGTTCAAATTCGCGAACTTCAGTACCTTCCGCTGCCATCACTTTTACACCATTTTGATATACCGCTTCGTTGAACGATTTATCGAATTTACCCGCTGTATCATAAATTACGGCTGGTTTTGCTTCTGCGAAAACGTGAAATGAAGAAACCGCTAAAGCAAGTGCTGAGATTTTTATAATAGATTTTTTCACTGTTATATACCTATGTTGCAATACCACTGTACTAGACGAGAGACTGCTGACCTTTAACAAAAGTCCAACAAACCCAAAAAACAAAATATCAATAGTTTGAATGAATTATTGGTGAGCTAGTTTGATCGTGTATAAGTTTATCGTTTGCGCTGCAAAAAAAAGTCGAATACCTCACACCAAATCACATTTTTTTGTAAAGGAATAAACTAATTAACCATAAATGTATGTTTATTTGTTAATTCCGAGTGTTTACAAGAAATTAGACTCACCAAAATTGTGATTTTAATCACCAAAATAGTGCAAATTGACGATGTAGTTACTTTATTAAACGCTGTTTTTCTAGCGTTCGACTCATTAAGCAAATGGTAAGCCAACTTATTGGTCGTATGTATGGATAAATCTGTTTCTAATTAGCACGCTATTAAATGTGCGTTTGAATACAAATTTGTAGTGTGGTTGAGTGAAAAATGTAACATTCAAGTGTGATGGAGTGCTCATGTTTTGACTTGATATAAAAACAATGTTTGTCGTTAAACTGGGTGTTAAATGTCGAGAAGTTGAAGGTAAAAGTTAAAATATTGACAGCTTCTTTTATGAGCAAACGGTTGCAGCATTTTTTAGAGTCTGGACTACAATGTGTTGGCTATATGTTTCGGATAAGGTCAAATTACCGCTGTTTCGGGGTTTTATTGTGACTTGCTTCTTGTTTTTGAATGTAATGTTGACTCATTACCTAAAAATGCGTGATGCATATATTACTTTTTGTTGTGAGAGATGCGTATAATCGCACCCCGAAAACAACCCAATGTTTAACACGCCAAATTAAACTATAAGGAAGCCATAAACTATGAGTACGTTTATGAGCCTAGTCGGTATGGTCGTTCTACTTGCTATCGCAGTATTACTTTCAAATAACCGCAAAGCTATTAACTTAAGAACCGTGGGTGGCGCATTTGCTATCCAATTTGCACTAGGTGCATTTGTACTTTATGTCCCATGGGGCCGCGATTTACTTGCTGGTTTCTCTAACGGGGTATCTAACGTTATTAACTACGGTAATGACGGTACTTCTTTCCTATTCGGTGGTCTTGTTTCAGACAAGATGTTCGAAGTGTTCGGTGGCGGCGGTTTCATCTTCGCTTTCCGTGTTCTTCCAACACTGATTTTCTTCTCTGCTCTAATCTCAGTTCTTTACTACCTAGGCATTATGCAATGGGTAATTAAGATTCTAGGTGGTGGTCTGCAGAAAGCTCTAGGTACATCTCGTGCAGAATCTATGTCTGCAGCAGCTAACATTTTCGTTGGTCAAACTGAGGCTCCACTTGTTGTTCGCCCATTTGTTCCAAAAATGACTCAATCTGAGCTGTTCGCAGTAATGTGTGGTGGTTTGGCTTCTGTTGCTGGTGGTGTACTTGCGGGTTACGCATCAATGGGTGTTCCACTAGAGTACCTAGTTGCCGCATCATTTATGGCAGCACCTGGTGGTCTACTGTTCGCTAAGCTCCTATTCCCTGAAGTTGATCAACCACAAGAGAACATTGAAGATGCTCTTGACGGTGGCGACGACAAACCAGCTAACGTTATCGACGCAGCAGCTGGCGGTGCAGCAGCAGGTCTACAACTTGCTCTGAACGTTGGTGCAATGCTAATCGCATTCATTGGTCTAATCGCGCTTCTAAACGGTCTTTTAGGTGGTGTTGGTGGTTGGTTCGGTATGCCTGAACTAACTCTAGAACTTCTTCTAGGTTGGATCTTCGCTCCTCTAGCATTCGTAATCGGTGTGCCATGGGAAGAAGCAACAATTGCTGGTTCATTCATCGGTCAGAAGACAGTTGTAAACGAATTCGTAGCTTATCTAAACTTTGTACCTTATGTGGGTGATAACGCACAAGTTATTGCTGCAACTGGTCAAGTAATGTCTGAGAAGACTCAAGCAATCATCTCATTCGCTCTATGTGGTTTCGCTAACCTATCTTCTATCGCGATTCTACTAGGTGGTCTGGGTGGTCTAGCTCCGACTCGTCGTCACGACATCGCTCGTATGGGTATCAAAGCAGTTATTGCTGGTACGCTATCTAACTTGATGGCTGCAACAATTGCTGGTTTCTTTATCTCTTTCTAATTTGAATTAGAGAACGATATATAGACGCCGTTTAATCTCACCCCGTAGCAAGAATATTGCTGCGGGGTGTTTTTGCTTTTCAGGGCATGACAAAGAGTGCTTTTTTGTAATGGATTGCATTGAAAAGCCTTGTGTCTCAAGGATGTCAGAAATTGACCATTTTTGAGATACAAACCGTTTGCTCTTCGAATGGGACTACAGTTTTGTGATAAATATCTATACTGTATTCACTTGCCGAAGGAAGTAAGCGAATATCAAAGCCACGTAGTGAAGCCAATTGGATCGGTTAACCACTACGGCGTTTTGAAAGGCAGCTAATGTCTAAAACAGATCATGTCTAAAACAGATCATGTCTAAAACTGACACTGCCTGAAACTGAAACTGTAAGACACCGCAATCACAGATTGTTGTGCCATAGACCCAAATGGGTACTGTGCGGTGACAAGGATAGCAATTGGTGAACTTTAAACAGTCACCGAGTCTTCAAGGAACCAAGTCCGTTCATTTGTGGCTATCAAAATAGACGTATGACAGTCGCTTTGGTAGTGAACTAATTGAATATATTGATCGGAGTTAGAAATGAGCGATTTAAAAGCAGCAGCACTACGTGCACTTAAACTGATGGATTTAACTACACTGAATGATGATGACACGGATGCGAAAGTAATCCAGCTTTGTCACGATGCGAAAAGCCCAGTCGGCAACACTGCTGCAATCTGTATTTACCCTCGCTTTATTCCTATTGCTAAGAAGACCCTTCGTGAGCAAGGCACCCCAGAAGTTCGCATTGCAACAGTAACTAACTTCCCACACGGTAATGACGATGTGGAAATTGCAGTCGCTGAAACGAAAGCAGCAGTAGCATACGGCGCTGACGAAGTAGACGTCGTTTTCCCTTACCGTGCTCTAATCGCTGGTGACGAGAAAGTGGGTTTTGACCTAGTTAAGCAATGTAAAGAAGCGTGTGGTTCTGATGTTCTTCTTAAAGTGATCATCGAAACTGGCGAACTAAAAGAAGAAGCACTAATCAAGAAAGCTTCACAAATCTGTATCGAAGCGGGCGCAGACTTCATCAAAACCTCAACAGGTAAAGTGCCTGTGAACGCAACGCCTGAATACGCACGTATGATGTTAGAAGTAATTCGTGACATGAACGTTGCTGAAACTGTAGGTTTTAAACCTGCAGGTGGTGTGCGTACAGCTGAAGATGCTCGTGATTACCTAGCGATGGCTGACGAAATCCTAGGTGACAAGTGGGTGGACAGCCGTCACTACCGTTTCGGTGCGTCAAGCCTGCTAACCAATCTACTAAATACATTAGAAGTAACAAACGAGAAAGCTGATCCAGCGGCTTACTAATCGTTCTGTTTTATAAGATGGCGCACAGCGCCATCTTCATTTCTAAATAGTAAAAAAACCATAGCTACCCATTCAATTGGTTCGGGGCTAGGGAGGCACTAATGTATTTACCTCAAGAAATAATCAGAAGAAAACGTGATGGAGAAATCCTGACCACAGAAGAGATCAACTTCTTCATCCAAGGTGTGGCTAAAAACACGGTTTCTGAAGGACAAATTGCAGCTTTCGCAATGGCTGTATTCTTCCGTGAAATGACTATGCCAGAGCGTATCGCACTGACGTGTGCAATGCGCGATTCAGGCATGGTTATCGATTGGAGCCATATGAACTTTGATGGCCCGATTGTTGATAAACACTCGACAGGTGGTGTGGGTGACGTAACTTCACTGATGCTAGGCGCTATGGTTGCGGCTTGCGGTGGTTATGTTCCTATGATCTCTGGTCGTGGATTAGGCCACACTGGCGGTACTCTTGATAAATTAGAGTCTATCCCTGGCTATAACATCACTCCAACGAATGACGTGTTTGGTCAAGTGACCAAGCAAGCAGGCGTGGCGATTATCGGTCAGACTGGTGATTTAGCGCCAGCAGATAAACGCGTGTACGCAACACGTGATATCACAGCAACCGTTGATAATATCTCGCTGATCACTGCTTCTATTCTTTCGAAGAAATTAGCCGCAGGTCTTGAATCATTAGTGATGGACGTGAAAGTTGGTTCTGGCGCATTTATGCCAACTTATGAAGCGTCAGAAGAACTAGCAAAATCTATCGTTGCGGTTGCGAATGGTGCTGGTACCAAAACAACAGCAATTTTAACGGATATGAACCAAGTATTGGCTTCTTCTGCGGGTAACGCTGTTGAAGTACGTGAAGCGGTTCGTTTCCTAACGGGCGAATACCGTAACCCTCGTCTACTTGAAGTTACTATGGCTTCTTGTGCTGAAATGTTGGTGCTAGGAAAACTTGCCAAAGACAGTGTTGAAGCTCGTCAAAAACTGCAAGCAGTATTGGACAACGGCCAAGCAGCAGAGCGCTTTGGTAAGATGGTTGCAGGACTTGGTGGTCCAGCAGACTTCGTTGAAAACTACGAAAACTACTTAGATAAAGCTCAAATCATCAAACCGGTTTATGCAGCGCAGTCGGGTGTGGTATCGGCTATGGATACTCGCGCGATTGGTATGGCTGTGGTTGGTATGGGCGGTGGTCGTCGTGTAGCAACAGATACTATCGATTACGCAGTAGGCTTTGATAACTTCATTCGCCTTGGTGAAGTGGCAGATAGCAACAAGCCGTTAGCGTTCATTCACGCTCGTAGTGAAGATCAGTGGCAAGAAGCGGCAAACGCACTACAAAATGCGATTAAAGTCGGTGGTGAATACGTCCCAACACCTGATGTTTACCGTCAGATTCGTGCAGAAGACGTGTAGTTCGCTCAGGAAAGATTGGTGAGGAAACATTTATGAAAAGAGCATTTATTTTAGTTTTAGATTCATTCGGTATCGGTGAAACGGCCGATGCTAAAGATTTTGGTGACGTTGGCGCAGATACTCTCGGTCACATTGCTGATCAATGTGCACAAGGTTTAGCGGATAACGCTGATCGTAAAGGTCCACTTACATTACCAAACCTATCTAAGCTTGGTCTTGCTATGGCTCACAAAGAGTCTACAGGCCGTTTCGCGCCTGGACTTGATGAACAAGCTGACATCATCGGTGCTTATGGTCATGCGGCTGAGCTGTCTTCTGGTAAAGATACTCCGTCTGGCCACTGGGAAATTGCAGGTGTTCCTGTTCTGTTTGACTGGGGCTATTTCACTGACAAACAAAACAGTTTCCCTAAAGAGCTGACTGATCGCATTCTTGCTCGCGCAGGTCTGGATGATTTTCTAGGTAACTGCCACGCTTCTGGTACGCAGGTTCTGGATGATTTAGGTGAAGAGCATATGAAGACGGGCAAGCCTATCTTCTATACTTCTGCTGACTCAGTATTCCAAATCGCCTGTCACGAAGAGACTTTTGGTCTAGATCGCTTACTTGAGCTTTGCCAAATTGCCCGTGAAGAATTAGCGGATTACAACATTGGTCGTGTTATTGCGCGTCCATTCGTTGGTGCTGGTAAAGGTCAATTTGAGCGTACGGGTAACCGTCGTGATCTTTCGGTTGAACCGCCTTCAGTAACAGTTCTACAAAAGTTAGTGGAAGAGAAGCAGGGCAATGTAGTGTCAATCGGTAAGATTGCAGATATCTACGCGAATTGCGGTATCACTAAGAAAGTGAAAGCAACGGGTATTCCTGCACTGTTTGAAGCAACACTAGAGCAAATTCAACAAGCAGGTGATGATACTATCGTCTTCACTAACTTTGTTGATTTTGACTCAGCTTACGGTCACCGTCGTGATGTAGCGGGTTACGCAGCAGCTCTAGAATATTTCGATAAGCGTTTGCCGGAAGTTCTAGAAATAATGCAAGAAGATGATGTGTTGATTCTAACGGCTGATCATGGTTGTGACCCAACATGGCAAGGTACTGACCATACTCGTGAACATATCCCAGTGATTGTTTACGGTAAGAAAGTGGCTCCGGGTTCATTAGGCTGTCGCGAAACATTCGCCGATATCGGTCAAAGCCTGGCAAGCTACTTTGGCATTTCGCCAATGGATTACGGTAAGAACTTTTTGTAATTTCTTTGGGGCTTAGTCTCTGTCTTAGTGAATAGGATAGCATTGAGCCCCAATTATCAGTTTGGTAAAGGTGCACTTCGAGCACCTAACATCATAAGGAACAATATAATGGCTACTCCTCATATTAATGCTGAAATGGGTGCATTCGCAGACGTTGTACTGATGCCGGGTGATCCACTACGTGCGAAATACATCGCTGAAACTTTCCTAGAAGACGTGGTTCAAGTGTGTGACGTACGTAATATGTACGGTTTCACTGGTACTTACAAAGGCCGTAAGATCTCTGTTATGGGCCACGGTATGGGTATCCCATCATGTTCTATTTACGTAACCGAGCTAATCAAAGATTACGGTGTGAAGAAAGTGATTCGCGTGGGCAGCTGTGGTGCTGTTAACGAAGATATCAAAGTCCGTGATGTCGTTATCGGCATGGGCGCATGTACGGATTCTAAAGTGAACCGTATTCGCTTCAAAGACCATGACTTTGCTGCAATCGCAGACTACAAAATGGTGAAAGCGGCAGAAGAAGCAGCAAAAGCACGCGGTATCGACGTAAAAGTAGGTAACCTATTCTCTGCTGAACTGTTCTACACGCCAGATCCATCTATGTTTGACGTAATGGACAAGTACGGTATCGTTGGTGTTGAAATGGAAGCGGCGGGTATCTACGGTGTTGCTGCTGAATACGGTGCAAAAGCGCTGACTATCTGTACTGTATCTGACCACATCAAAACAGGCGAAGCGACCACGTCTGAAGAGCGTCAAACCACGTTTAACGACATGATGCTTATCGCATTAGATTCAGTATTGATTGGTGATCAAGAAGGTTACTAAGCTTTCTTATCGATTCGCTTATTGATTTTGAATGAAAGAAAAAACCTCAGCTTCGGCTGAGGTTTTTGTTTATATGAAGGGTTTTAGCTAACGTTCTCAACTAAAACTCTATTCCGCGTTCTGTAGCAGCAGGTTTTCACCTTTCGACTTAGGCTTACGTTTCAGTAGCAGAGTGAACAACACGCCACTGATAAAGCTCATGATAACCATCAGGTACATGTAGCGATCACTTTTACGGTAGTGATGATCGGAAATCGCTGTCACCTTACCAGTCTCAAACGTAATGCGAACAAAACCGATCAGGTTACCATCATGCATCACAGGCTCTACAAGTTGCTGACGACCAATACTTGCCGTTTGCAAAGGTGTATCCAAACCAAGAACTTCTCTTACGCTCAGTGCTGAATCACTGGAGGCGAGTTTTACACCCTCAGAATCATAAATCGTTGCATCAAATACTAAGCGGTCTTGGGCAAGTTGATTGGTGAGATTGAGCAGGCGTTCTTGATCCTGCTCTGCGATACTTCTGCCTGCGGTTAGCGAGGCTTGAGTAATCAATACCTTCGTGAGTGTTTCTAGCTGGTTTGCTTGAATACGTTCGTTACCTTTACTGATCACAACACTATTTTTAATTGTGATAACGAACATGCCAATCAACAGCAGTAAGGTTAGTAGGCGAATAACCATACGAAACGAGAACAAAGAACCGTCCATAATCGAGTTAATCCAAAGAAAATCAGACTTTGCACATATTGAGACTTGCGTTTTTAAATTGCAATAGGGTAACGTCTGCTTATACGAAGACATGGATGCCTTAACTATTATGCTCGCTATTAAAAAACATACGTCTCTTATCAATCGTCTGCCTGAAACTCGTTTATCTCTTCAACTAGACAAAAGCAAAGCCAACTGGATTGTTTTTGGCAACTTTTTAACTGCACAGCAGTTTGAAGATATTGATTTCTTTACCGGTTATTACAACGCCATCATAGATGCGTGGAAAGTCGGCCCTTATGAAGTCGCTTTAATGTCCGGTGAGCTGACGGGCGAACATGAGAAGATCTTACAGGGTTTAGGTTTAGATTACGCTCGCATCAATGAGGTGCCTGATTTATCAAAACCGGGTTTGATTGTGATGGATATGGACTCTACAGCAATCAAGATTGAGTGTATTGATGAAATTGCCAAGCTTGCTGGTGTTGGTGATGAAGTCGCAGAAGTAACAGAACGTGCGATGCAAGGTGAACTCGATTTCGAACAAAGTCTGCGTCAGCGTGTGGGAAAACTCAGTGATGCCGATGAATCTATTTTAGAGTCAGTCCGTTCAACACTGCCTTTGATGGAAGAACTTCAAGAGCTGGTTGAAACGCTACAAGCATTTGGTTGGAAAACAGCGATTGCGTCTGGTGGTTTTACCTACTTCTCAGATCATTTGAAAGCGATGCTCAACTTAGATCACGCTCAATCAAATACCTTAGAAATTATCGATGGCAAGCTGACCGGCAAGGTTCTGGGAGATGTGGTTACGGCTCAAACTAAAGCGGATATCGTAGAAGAACTCGCAACTCAGTTTGATATTGAAATGCACAATACCGTTGCTGTTGGTGATGGTGCTAATGACCTTGTGATGATGGAAGCAGCTGGCCTTGGCGTTGCGTTCCATGCCAAACCAAAAGTCGAAGCCAAAGCGCAAACTGCGGTGCGTTACGCTGGCCTTGGTGGTGTGCTGTGTATTCTTTCAGCTGGTCTTGTGAAGCATCAGAAAATTAGTTGGCAAAGTAAGCCGTAAGAACTGTCCGATTCTAATTTGAAATAGAGAAAAGCGAGGTTGATACCTCGCTTTTTTTAATGTCACTCAACTAGATGTTTTTTACTTCTAGACCTGCCAGTTGATGCCAGTAACCATTACATTGCTGACTCTCTAACGTGGTTGGATGTCGACCATGTTCGTTTTGTTTGAACTTGTCTAAGTGCTGGAAGGTTTCGACCCCCAGAGGGCTTAAACGAACCACGTCCACTAAACCTTCCATGCTCGGTAAGTCGTTCATCAGGTTATAACAATAGCCAGATTGAGTTTGAATACCGTTCAAGTTGAAAACGGATTGACCTTCCTGACTGCTGACTTGAATACCGGTTGGATACTTGATACAGCAGGTTTCGCATTCATCTTTGGCTCTGTTCTCTGCGCGAGCAGTAAAACAGCGAGCTGAATAGGCGAGAGGGAGATAGCCGTGACTAAAAACTTCCACTTCAAATTGATTGCGAATACCGATTTTTTCACACTGAAGCAAAACGTTGTTAAGCCAGTCACGTGATAGTTCAACAGGCATACACCAGCGAGTCATACCTTGCTTTAGAAAGATCTGTAATGCGTAAGCGTTATAGGTATTCACAGCTGGCCCCACAATGAAAGGTATTCCTTTCTCATGAGCCATCTGAATCGCGGAAACGTCATTGGCTTCAATCGCGAAGTCACCATTATCAATATACTTCTTTAGTACGTTGATTTCGCTTGGCGCTTCAAATAGCGCCATTGTCGAAAGAACCACTTGTTTGCCGGCAGAAGAGAGCTCTTTAGCAATATCAAACCAGTGTTGTGGTTTCATCTCTCGACGTTTGGAACAAACCGTTTCGCCCAGATAAATAATATCAGCGCTGCTCTCTTTGGCTTGTTGGTAAAAGTTTTCGACATCTTGTTTTGGCCAGAAATAAAGTAGCGGGCCTAGTGCGTATTTCATAATTTCCCCTTACTACTGATTACTGCCATTTTCGGTGGTATGCACCGAGCGTGGTTTGCGTACCTTCAGATACGTTTGCGAGCGTGGCATCCCAAGCACTTTCTACGTGATAGCTTTGAGGATTAGCAAGGTAGCGATCAATCGCTGCGCGCCAAGTGCGTGTCACTTGTTCTACATATGCAGGGCTGCGCTGGCGGCCTTCAATTTTTACCGAGGCAACATTCGCGGCGAAAAGCTCAGGTAACAGCGAAAGCGTATTCAGACTGGTTGGTTCCTCTAATGCATGGTAGCGTTTTTCTTCACCATCAATTTCAGCCATAAAGCGACCTTTACATAAGGTTGGGTAACCCGCATTTTCGCCTGCAGCGTACTTGTCGATAAGAATTTCATTCAGTCGAGACTCTAAGCCTGACTCAGTTTCTTGCCAGCGGACATATTTCGCAGGAGAACACGCGCCGACCGTATTTGGCGACTCACCCGTCATGTAAGAGGAGAGGTAACAGCGACCTTCCGACATAATGCATAAGCTACCAAACGCGAACACTTCAAGGTCTACGCCTTCAGGGATGTTACGTGAAAGCTGTTTTACCTGATGGATAGAGAGTACGCGAGGCAATACCACTCGTTTAACGTTGAAATTGTTGTGGTAAAACTCCACCGCTTTGACGTTAGTGGCGGACGCTTGAACCGAAAGGTGTAGTTCCAAATCTGGGTATTTGTTCGCAGCGTAATCAAGAATCGCAACGTCAGCCACGATCAAGGCATCAATACCAAGATCCGCAGCCTGATCAACAGCGTTAGTCCATCGTTCGAAACCATCAGGATGAGCGAAAGTGTTTAATGCGACATGGATTTTCTTTCCATGATCGTGAGTATATTGAACGGCTTTGTTCAGTTTGTTGCCTGTGAAATTCAACCCTGCAAAGTGGCGGGCATTGGTGTCGTCTTTGAAGCCGATGTACACGGCATCTGCACCACAATCAATGGCTGTTTTTAGAGCGGGTAAATTACCAGCTGGACAGAGAAGTTCCATTGCTCGGTTACTTATTTTTATGAAAAAGTGACCATATTTTAAGAATAAACAATGGATATCAATTTGATGTAAGGCAGGTTTCAGTGAATAAGGAAAAATTTACTCACTTAGAGTGATTTACGGTGACGACGGTGCTTAGCGAACAGTTCTTCGACTTCATGTTTAGGCTGTGGGCGATGGAAATGGAATCCCTGAATAGAATGACAATTCAGGTTGGAGAGCAAGGTTGCTTGTTGTTGTGTTTCAACACCTTCTGCAACCACAGATAAGTTAAGTGATCGACCAAGGTTAATGATGTTTTCGATGACCGTAATCTGCTTAGGTAGCGTATCGATATCAGTAATGAAAGCTCGGTCAATCTTAAGTTCATCAATAGGGAATCGTGCTAGATATGCCAGCGATGAGTAGCCTGTACCGAAATCGTCGATAGAAAGGTTAAAGCCCAGTTTCTTAATCGCGTTGAGCATTTGCAACGTGTGTTCACTATCACTCATCACGGCACTTTCCGTCAGCTCGAAAGTAATACAGCTAGGATCAAGCGATGTAGTACGCAGTAGCTTCTCGAGATAGTCGATTAATTGCGGGTTACCAAATTGCTCTGGAGATATGTTGATAGCCACTCGTCCCGGAAGAATGCCTTGTTGTTTCCAACGTTTCACTGTGGCGAAGACATCACGCATGACCACGCGGCCAAGGTGTTCAATCAAACCCGCTTTTTCCGCAACAGGAATGAATGCCGCAGGACTGATGTAGCCTTCTACAGGGTGTTTCCAGCGAACCAGAGCCTCTGCACCGTTGACGCTGAAATCACGAGCATTCACTTTTGGCTGATACCACACTTCTAAGCCATTTTGCTGAAGGGCTTTTTGCAGTTCGATCTCAAGCCACAAGCGCATGCGCGCTTCTTTGTTCATTTGATCATGGAACTTGATAAGGCGGTTACGGCCGCGATCTTTCGCTTCATACATCGCAGTGTCAGCGTTTTGTAGCAAAATACGTGCGTCGTTACCGTCACCCGGATATTGCACACTACCAATCGAACAGGCTAGACGCTTACTGAAATGGTGCAAATCAAAAGGTTGGTTGATCAAAGAGATAATGCGTTCAGACAGCATTTCCGCAGAGCGGTTGTGCTCTGGCTCTGGCAAAATCAGACCAAATTCATCACCGCCTAAGTGGCCTAAAATCGCTTGTTGTGGCAATAAACGTTTCAAACGTGACGAAACTTCCTGAATCACTTTGTCGCCGATGTGGTGCCCCAGTGAGTCGTTGATATTCTTAAAGTTATCGATATCCAAATACAACATCACCAGTGGCGTGTCGTTTTGAATTAAATGCTCTAGGCGTTTAGTGAAACCCAACCGGTTGTACAACCCCGTTAATGAGTCGACATGGATATCGGTTTGGCTGGTAGCGGAAAGCTGTTTGGTAGCTTGAGAAGCATCCTGAATCAAAATCAGCTGTGAATTGCTGCCCAGAATTTGAGTTGTACCAGCATGCAGTTGTACTCGGCGCTCAAAACCACAGCGTGGACCTGTTAAACATATCAGCGGGTTGTCTGTTAAAAGTTCACCCAGTTTAGCGTTGAATACACCTTTGGTTTTTTCATCAATAAATAAGCGTGAAAGCTCTTCATCGAGCAAATCTGAGGTGTCTTCAAATCCCAGCAAGCGAGCCGCTGATGGGTTGGCTGAAATAATGAAATCATCTTCTACTAAAAGTAAGCCATCCGGTAATAAGGTAGTTAGAGTCGAAAATTTGTTTTCAGAATCTTCCAGAGAGCGGATGAGGATTTGTTTTTCAGATGTATCAATTGCATGGAAAACAATGTATTCCACGTCTTTTTTGTCACTGAAAATGGGAGAGAGTGAGAAGTGAAGACTCATTTCCATGTCGATATCATGGAGAGTCATTTCTGCTTCTAGAGTTTCGCCATCGAATGCTCTTTGGTAATAGCCTTTGAGGTGGTTGTAAAATTGTTCGCCAAGAATTTGCGAATCATTCATCCCAACCAGTTCCGTGGCGGTTAAACCAGAAACATCACAATACCTTTCGTTGACCATGACATAATTATGTTGGTCATCTAAAACTGCAAAAAAGAACGGACTGTTAGACGTTATTTTTGCAAACCAGTGCTGTAAATGTTGCGAAGGCATATGCGACGGCATTAAGAAACTACCAACTGTGTTTAAGCGCTTATTTGTTCAATAAGAATTATTTAAGAGCGATACGTACTAACTATAACGTTGATTTCACGGTTAGAAAAGCTTCTCTGCGTTGCACAATTTCTTGATGCATAACAGGGTTCGCCACTATCACATCCCGTATGATGAGTTTTCCTAAGACAAAGGTAACGGATAAAGGGCGTGATTAACAACATTCGTATTCAACTAGTTCAAAATGCAGCATCAATTTTGAGATCTCCAGTCCACTTATTGCCTAAGTTTGTGCAAAAAAAAGCCTTACTTGATGGCATGAGAATGGCTTTCCATGAAGCGCTTGAAGATGGTGATTTTGAATTCCTAGAAGGCAAGTGGTTAAAAGTTGAAATTCGCGATATGAATTTGTGTTGGTATGTCAGTTATGAAAATGACAAGCTTGTGGTTGCAGACAACATTAAAGATGAAGATGTGAGTTTCAGCGGCAACTTGAATGATCTGGTTCTCATTGCTGGCCGTAAAGAAGATCCAGACACGTTATTTTTCCAACGCAGACTGTCAATTGAAGGCGACACGGAACTTGGCTTAGAAGTCAAAAATTTGATGGACAGTGTGGATTTGGAACAATTACCGAAAGCTTTGCAAATTTTACTTCACCAACTGGCCGATTTTGTGCATAAAGGCATGCAAGCACCTAACGCACATAAAGAGGTAGTGAATGCTTATTCGAACTGAGGCTCCAGCCGATATTCTGGTTGTAGACCAATTACTGAAATCGGTATTTGATACCGAAGCGGAAGCAAACTTAGTAATGGCTCTGCGCGAGAATGGTAATCGCACGCTGTCACTGGTTGCCTGTGAAGATGATGGCGAAGTGGTGGGGTTCGCGATGTTTAGCCCTGTATCATTGGCTGGTGAACACCTCAATTGGCAAGGTCTGGCTCCTTTAGCTGTGAAAGCAGAGTACCGTAAACAGGGCATTGGTGCCGAGTTAGTTAACGAAGGTTTGGCTTCTCTTGGTGAACTGGGATATCCAGCCTGCGTTGTTCTTGGTAACCCTGATTACTACCAACGTTTTGGTTTTAAACCTGCCAATCAATTTGGCTTTACATGCCAGTGGGAAGTACCTACGGACGCATTTCAAATCGTCGCATTGTGGGAAAACGAACTCGATAACCGCCAAGGGCTAATTGAGTATTGCCCAGAGTTTAATGAACTCGCATAAATCGTTCCATTAAGAAGAAGCGCCCGCTTCTTCTTAGCTTTTTCCTTTGTTTATTTATCAAGATATTTTTATTTGAGTGTTCACCTAGTAAACCAGCCATTTCGTCTGATTGCGTAATAGACTTTGTGCTCTCTATGAGCTGTGGTGATTCGATAGGAAGTTTGTTAGCATTCGCTTAATTCATCACGCATTTACATAGCCAACAGGCCTGAACTGATCACTACTATGCCTAATCAAGAGCAACAATACTTACAAGCGATGGGAATTCAAAGCTGGGAACTGCTTCATCCTGAGCGTTTACAAGGTTATCAAGCTTCGAAAGTCGGCTTAGACAAAGAGTGTAAATTGTTGCTGGTCAGTGAAAGTTATCCAACCCCAAGCGAAGTGATACTGTTTGAAAGGGTGTTGAAGAGCTTCAAAGTGGAATTGCAGCAAACTCAACATGTGCTTTTACACCATCTGGCGAGTTTAGAACTCTCAAGCTTGGAGTGGATCTGGTTTGCTGGTTGCGATGACACAAATATTTCCGGTATCAAAAAACTTCACACACCACCATTGTCCGAAGTAGATGGTAACACCCAACACCGCCGTGATTTATGGCAACAGATATGTTCTTACGAGGCGAATTAAACTTATGTCGATTCAGTTTTTACCTATAGAAGAACAGCATCTGGATTCTGTGTGGAAAATCGAGCAGCAGGCTCACAGCCATCCTTGGAAAGAGTCAATGATTCGTCAGCTAGACAGCCGAGGTGCTTGCCATTTTTGTATGTTGCTAGATGATAAAGTGATTGGCTATTTCTACGCGCAAAACATCGTTGGTGAAGTTTCTTTATTGAATATCGCGATTGATCCTGCTGTGCAGGGGAAAGGCTATGGTAAGCAATTGGCTGAGTTTCTCCTCACTCATTGTGAAGAAATTAAAGCGGAGAGTATTTGGCTTGAAGTACGAGAAAGTAATACTCGTGCGTTTGATCTTTACCAAAATCTCGGTTTCAACGAGATAGATCGTCGGGTTAACTACTATCCGACAGACAAAGGCAAAGAAGACGCAATTATCATGAGCTACTGCTTCTTCTCGTGACGCTAGTCGCCGCGGCTGGTGGTTATTTTTTGCCGAGACGAATAACGTCACTGTGGTTGGCTATTTCTTTATAGTTATTGCTTTGAAAACGCAGCTCAATGTCGTTCACTGGCAGAGGTTTATCAAACAGAAATCCCTGGAATTGCTCACATCCTAGTTCTTTTAGGGCATTGAGTTCATCAATATTTTCTACCCCTTCAGCTATTACTTCCAAATTGAGTCTTCGGGACATCATCAGGATCGTATCGACAATCGCTTGATCACTTTCATCCAAGTGAAGTTGAGTCACAAAAGAACGGTCGATTTTGAGCATGTCGACAGAGAGATGTTTTAAGTAGCGCAACGACGAGTAACCTGTACCAAAATCGTCAATAGAGATGTTGATGTGGTTTTGTTTGAGTTTTGCCATTTTCTCGATAGAGCTTTCGACATTCTCTAGCAGCAGACCTTCGGTTATCTCAAGTTCTATGTGTTCTCCTGAAATTTCCACTTGTTGCAAAATGTCATTGATAAACTCTACAAAGCTGTCCTGAGCAAATTGTAAAGGGCTGATATTGATGGCTAATCGACGGAAATGCGGCGGAAGCACACCTGCTTTTTTCCACTGTGCATATTGATAACAAGCTTGTTCAATAATCCAGTTACCAATTTGCAGAATCTGCCCGGTTTCTTCCGCGATAGGCATAAATAATCCCGGTGGTAACAGACCTTTTTGAGGGTGATTCCAGCGAATCAGTGCTTCAACACCGACGATATTATGGTGAATGTCGACTTGAGGTTGGTAATAGAGTTCAAGCTGATTATTTGAAAGCGCCTCATGTAGACCCTTTTCTATGGCTAAGAACGATTCAATTTGCGCCTGCATCTCAGGTCTGTAAAAAACATAATTATTTCGTCCACCCACTTTGGCTCGGTATAAGGCTGTGTCAGCTTGACGCAGAAGGTCAATATTTGTGGTGACGTTCTCTGGGAAGGTGGTAATGCCAAGACTGACTGTACAGTAGAGCTGGTGTCCATCAATCAAATAGGGGTTTGAAATCAAAGCAAGCAGTTGTTTGGCTGCACTTTCGATGTCTCTAGCGGCGACATCTGGATTGAGAATAGCAAATTCGTCGCCTCCGATTCTTGCCGGAACATATCCTTGGTTGGCCCAAGCTTCCATGCGTAGAGCTACCGCTTTCAGCAGTTTGTCACCAATGGTGTGTCCTAATGAATCATTGATGGTTTTAAAGCGGTCAATGTCGATATAAAAAAGGACTCCCATGGTTTTGAGAAGTCTTGCTTTATCAATAGCTTCTGACAGATTTTGTAGTAACAAGCTTCGATTGGCTAATCCAGTTAAGGTATCGTAATAGGCGAGTTGATTAAGCTTGACTTCAGCGTCTTCTCTTTCCTTCCATAGCTTGTGAAAAGTAAAAGCCAGTTCGCTGATTTCGTCTTTATGTTCTTGAACTGGTGGCAGTGAAATGTGCTGCTTATCTTTTAGTGAACGGACCCATTTATTTAAATTTATGATGGGCAAAGAGAGCTTTCGATAAAAGAACAGTAGCAAGATGCTAGTCAACAGAACATTTCTTAGCAGATCAAACAGCAATACGTGCGTAGTTTTATTAATAAATTCGGTTGCAAGTGAAGTTCCGTCAACTGAAAAGCTCAAGCGGCCAACTAATACATTTGATTCCGGTTTGTGCAAATCGGTGGTGAAAGTTGGAATCTCGGGGGTGAAGTAATGGGAAAGTAGTTTGACAAACTCGTTCATATCCGGAATAGGGCGCTGCTTAACAATCAAGGTATCACCGAAATCATCAATGATTTCTACACGATAAATAGCTGGGTCGGCCATTAAACTAGTGGCGACTTGGCCAGCAAGAAGGTTATTTAAGTGATATGCGGCAAGGCTGGCGTTGGCATAACTTTGCATCAGCTTGAAATGGTAGCTTTCTTCTACTTTTTTATGTTCCTGATGAAGATCGACGAGAATTTGATAAAAGCTAAAACATATCCCCAGTATCACAGATACCAAGAAAACGGTTTTGGCTTGCCTAAATGCCAATGAATTGAGTTGTCTTGTTGTAGCCATCTCGCCCAGAAGTCCTTTTATTATTCTAAAGTTATAGCCCATATTGGCTGATAATATAATTTCCAATAATGAGTGTTCGTTTAACTTTGAATGCTGACTTATCTTGAAACCCTTTAGGACTCATCATTTTGCGGTGCTGTCCCTGCTTCACAAATAAAATCAAAAATTACAGTAAGTTAATTAGTTAATCTTCTCAATAGAAATAATCTGATTATCTGACATGGGTGTTTCAAAACTGATTGAGCGGCGAGAAGTTGTTTTAAGGTTTTGGTTTAATTGACTGAAATTAATAGATTTTTTGTATTTATTTCAAAGCTGAACGAGCAGTTAATGCCACTTTATATAAGCTTTGATTGTTTATAGAGGCAGAATCAGCGAAAATACCCGCCAATCACGATTAACTAACGGATTTGTGCGAGTAACACCTTGCAGGTGGTTGTTTGTACCCTGAATCCGTGCTCAAACGAAAAGAATGATCAAATGGCAGACCCGATTTTTCTAAGCGAAGTCAATAAACGTAGGACTTTCGCGATTATCTCTCACCCGGATGCTGGTAAAACAACCATCACTGAAAAGGTGTTGTTATTCGGACGTGCAATCCAAACCGCAGGTTCAGTAAAAGGACGTGGCTCATCTCAGCACGCAAAATCTGACTGGATGGAGATGGAAAAAGAACGTGGTATCTCGGTGACAACTTCTGTAATGCAGTTCCCTTACCGTGATGCGTTGGTGAACCTACTGGATACTCCGGGACACGAAGACTTCTCGGAAGATACTTACCGTACACTGACTGCTGTTGACTCATGTTTGATGGTTATCGATGCGGCAAAAGGTGTTGAAGACCGTACGCGTAAACTGATGGAAGTTACTCGTCTGCGCGATACTCCAATCATCACATTTATGAACAAATTGGACCGTGATATCCGCGACCCAATGGAATTGTTAGATGAAGTTGAAAATGAGCTAAACATCGCTTGTGCTCCTGTGACTTGGCCGATCGGCTGTGGTAAAGAGTTCAAGGGCGTTTACCATATTCACCGTGACGAAACGATTCTGTATTCAACAGGTCACGGTCACACCATTCAAGAAGAGCGTATCATCAAAGGTATCGACAACTCTGAGTTGGATGTTGCAATTGGTGAAGATCTGGCAATGCAAATGCGTGAAGAACTTGAACTTGTGCTAGGAGCTTCTCATGAGTTTGATTCTGAGCTGTTCCTTAAAGGGGAACTGACACCTGTATTCTTCGGTACAGCATTAGGTAACTTTGGTGTCGACCATATGCTTGATGGTTTGACGGAGTGGGCTCCTGCTCCACAACCTCGCCAATCAAACGAACGCATTGTGGAAGCCGCGGAAGATTCATTTACAGGTTTCGTATTTAAGATTCAAGCGAACATGGATCCTAAACACCGTGACCGTATCGCGTTCATGCGTATTGTATCGGGTACCTATAAACAAGGTATGAAGATGAACCACGTGCGTATCGGTAAGCAGGTGAGCATCTCTGACGCTGTGACGTTTATGGCTGGTGACCGCTCTCGCGCAGAAGAGGCTTACGCTGGCGATATTATTGGCCTTCACAACCACGGCACGATCCAAATTGGTGATACTTTCACTCAGGGTGAAAAACTGAAGTTCTCGGGTATTCCAAACTTTGCTCCAGAATTGTTCCGCCGTATTCGTCTAAGAGATCCACTGAAGCAGAAACAGCTGCTTAAAGGTCTGGTTCAGCTTTCTGAAGAAGGTGCTGTACAGGTATTCCGCCCATTGCAGAACAACGATTTGATCGTTGGTGCTGTTGGTGTGCTTCAGTTTGATGTGGTTGTTGCACGTCTGAAATCTGAATATAACGTTGAAGCGATTTACGAAGGCGTGAACGTAGCAACGGCTCGTTGGGTTGATTGTTCAGATGCTAAGAAGTTTGAAGAATTTAAACGTAAGAACCAAAGTAACCTAGCGTTAGATGGTGGTGACAACTTAACTTACATCGCGCCTACTATGGTTAACCTGAACCTGGCTCGAGAGCGTTCACCAGAAGTTGAGTTCCGCGCGACACGCGAACATTAATGTTCATTTAGTTGTGTCTAATTGGGTTATGATGCCGCAAACCGCTCAAGACATCCTGTTTGCTTAGACAAGGGCTTCGATGCCCTTGTCTGTTTGCTCCACCATCCCCAATCTGTATTGACCCTGTCAGACGTAAAAAAGCCGATGCATTGCATCGGCTTTTTACTATTTATAGTTCAGAAATTATTTATAGTTCAGAAATCATCGCTCAGAATTATTTGCTTTTCTTAGCCGAAGTTTTCTTTTTAGCGGTGTCTTTCTTCTTAGTTGTGTCTTTTTTCTTTTTCACAGCTGAAGGTTTCTTCTTCTTAAATACCGCTTTCTTATGTTTAGGACGCATGCCTTCGATGTAACGCTCTTTAATCTCTTCTTTGATATAGCGAGCAACGCGTTCAATCATTGGTTGATCGTGTGCTTCAACCAGAGAAATCGCGTTACCTTTCTTACCCGCACGAGCGGTACGGCCGATACGGTGAAGATAAACATCTGCAGTACGTGGCATATCAAAGTTGATCACATGGCTAACGTCTGGAATGTCGATGCCACGAGCAGCAACGTCAGTCGCCAGCAGAATATTGACTGAGCCGTCACGGAAGCGAGTTATTGCATTGTTACGGCGATCCTGTGGCATTTCACCTTGTATCCAAACACATGGGATCTGCGCGCGTTCTAATTCCGCACGAAGCTCTGCTAAGCGTTCACGAGTTTTTAAGAATACGATCGCACGCTCTGATTGCTCAGTTAAGATGTTTTTCAGTAGCTCAAGCTTGTGTGCCATGTCGTCTGCACGGTGATACCACTGGGTGATCTTCTTACGTTCACGGCGAGGTGGCTCGGCATTGACAATCGCAGGTTCATTTAACAAGTCAGCAGTAAAACCATCGACACCTTTTCCTTCTAGTGTTGCAGAGAAAAGAAGGGTCTGTTTACGCCAGCGACACTCTGCCGAGAGACGATCAACAACAGGTGCGAAGCCCATATCTAGCATGCGGTCAGCTTCATCAAGAATCAGCCACTCAATTGCACGACAGTCAAAACGTTCTGCATCAATGTATTCCAATAAACGACCAGGTGTTGCAATCACGATATCTTGAGTAGTTGCTAAAACGTCAGCGTGTTCTTGGTACTGAACTCCCCCCGTGATACTGAAGATATTCATGCGAGTGTATTTCGCTAGAGCTTTCGCTTGTTCAGTGATTTGCAATGCCAGTTCACGAGTCGGCGTCAGAATTAAAATGCGAGCAGGTCCCGCTTTCTTACGTGGGAAATCTTGTAGGTATTGCAGTGCCGGAATAACAAACGCGGCTGTTTTGCCTGTCCCTGTTGGAGCGGATGCAAATACATCTTTTCCGTCGAGGGCTTGAGGAATTGCTTCAGCTTGAACTTGAGTAGGGCGTTCAAAACCCATCTCTTCAATGGCCTCAACGAGGTTTGGATCCAGTTCTAAGTCAGCAAAAGATTTGATCACTGTTAATACTCCGCAAGCGCTCGGACTGAGCAGTCAAAGCCGATCAGCAATCGCTGACCAGTAAAAATTAGGGGCGCACATTATAGATGGATCGTCACTCAGATCACATCTTTAATTCTACATCTTTAAATAAAAAGATCGTGTTAGCTCTGTGAAGGCTTGAGTGTAGCCTAATTCATCACGAATGATCAGCTCGGAATGCTCTGTCCCCGTTTCTTGTTTCTGCAGTTCAAATAAAAGACGGCTGACAGGCTTATTGGCAGTCGGTTTAACTTTGCATAACCGTGTGAGGTGAAAGCCCACCTCTTTCGCTAATGCTATAAACAGTTCACCTTCCGTTATTGGAAGAATAAAACTGGCGGTTCCATGTTCAGAAAGTAGTTGGTAACAGACCTGAATTAATTGCTTGTGCTCTAAGGTTTTCGTGTGTCTAGCTGTTGCCCGTTGAGCGTGTTGCGAGTGTTCACCATCGTTAAAGTAAGGCGGATTGCAGATAATCGCATCGAAAGTTTTGTTCTGTGAAATATTTAAAATATCGGCTTGTTCAACAACAATTCGCTTAGCCCAAGGAGAATGGCTGATATTGATTTTCGCGGCATGGTAAGCGTGCTGATCGATATCAATCGCATGTATTTCAGCGTTGGAAAATCGTTGCGCGCACATCAGTGCCAGCAGACCTGTGCCAGTTCCAATATCAAGGATATGCAATGGGGCAATATTGTCAGATATAGAATCTTGGAAAGCCCACGCTCCCAGAAGAACTCCGTCAGTACTGACAGGCATGCCACTATGACCACCTTTAATCGAAAATTGCTTAAATTTAAAGCCTTTAGTGTTTAACGTGCTACTTTTCATGAAAATATCGATATTTGTTGGAATTTAAGTGACTAACGCTGGTGTTGCATAAATGTATAGATTTTTGTTCTATTCGGTGTTGATTTTATTTGTTTAATTTATAGTTAATTATTCTTATTTTTATTTCTTGGTTGGTTTTATCAACTGGTTTTTTGCTTTAAATATGGTTTTATGTGGCGTTTTTGGCTCATGGGTTGCTAAGTGATGATAGTTTCGTCATTATTCGCCACCTCTCTTGAGCTTTGGAAAGCCGTTTTTCAAGCGAAGGATGTATTACATTAACAAATAATTATTAAGGGGTATCTGTGAAACAGACTTTAAAATTAACAGATATTATAGCTTTAGGCTTTATGCTTTTTGCGTTCTTTTTGGGCGCTGGTAACATCATTTTTCCTCCTCTGGCAGGTCAATTAGCGGGTGATCATTTACTTCCTGCAATGAGTGGCTTCCTTTTAACAGCGGTAGGTCTACCGTTAGTGACAATTATTGCCGTTGCTATTTCAGGTGGTAGCTGGGAACACTTAACCAAGCATCTACCTGCGAAAGCGTCTTTGGTGATGGCAGCACTTATCTTTATCATTATCGGCCCTGCATTTGCAGCACCTCGTACAGGTCTTGTTGCTTATGAAATGGCGGTAAAACCACTGTTTGCTGATCTTAACCTGACGGTTTTCTCAATTTTGTTCTTTGCTGTGGCGATGTTCTTCTCATGGTCGCAAGGCAAACTAATCGACGTGATCGGTAAAGTACTGACTCCTGCGTTATTCATTGGTTTGATTGTGTTGGCTTTGGGTGTTTTCATCGACCCACAAGGACAAATGCTTGCTGCGCAAGGCGAGTATGCTACACAGCCCTTAACAAAAGGCTTCCTAGAAGGCTACAACACTATGGATACCTTTGGGGCTCTGATGTTCGGTATCCTTATTGTGGATGCTCTGCGCTCGAAAGGTATCACTGAAGAAAAAGCGACAACTAAATATCTTATCAGTGCAGCTGTAATTGCCGCAGCTGGTTTGGCGTTCGTTTACATTTCACTGTTCTACCTGGGTGCCACCAGTGCCTCTGTTGCTGCCAATGCAGACAACGGTGGTGTGGTACTAAGCCAATACGTTATCGCACTGTTTGGTGATAAAGGTCAGTTAGTATTATCTGTGATTGTACTACTTGCATGTTTAACTACAGCAATTGGTCTTATCTCTGCCTGTTCTGATTTCTTCAGCACACACACGCCAATCTCATATAAAGCTTGGGTAGTTCTCAACGGTGTTGCGTGTGCAGTTGTTGCAAACGTAGGTCTGGCACAACTGATAGCTCTTTCTGTTCCTGTATTGTTTGCACTATACCCAGTAGCGATTGCGTTGGTTGCATTGACTTTCATCCGCTCAAAGTTGGCAAATCCTCAAGCGGCATACCGTTTGGTGATTCTAGTGTCACTACTGTTTGCTCTGATTGATGCAGCAAAAGTGTCTGGTTTAGACGTTTCGTTCTTCAACTTCCTACCACTGTTTGAAATTGGTATGGGGTGGTTGCTACCTACATTTGCAGCGATGATCGTAATGACATTTGTTGGTGGTTCAACGAAAGCAGAGTTAGAGCAAAAAACGGTATAGCTTTAACTTTGTTTTTAAGAGGCGCTTGATGCTGTTTTTAAACAGATGTCAGCGCCTCTTTTTTATTAGCATTGAATGCTCGGCGTAACTCAAATTTTTAGCTCATCCTCTAATCAAAATATCCCCAATTTTTCCTGTATCTTCATCACATTTTTAAGTAGAATTCTCCGGTTAAATTCTACTCATAAAGCTTAAGCAAAAATGTTTGAAATCAATCCAATTAAAAACCGTATTCAGGATGTGTCTGAGCGCACTAATATCCTGAGGGGGTACCTTTGACTATGACGCTAAGAAAGAGCGTCTAGAAGAAGTAAACGCAGAACTTGAACAACCAGATGTATGGAACGAACCTGAGCGTGCACAAGCATTAGGTAAAGAACGTTCAGCATTAGAACTGGTTGTTGAAACCATTAATCAACTCGATCAAGGTGTCGATGATGTTGAAGGACTTCTTGAACTGGCGGTAGAAGCCGAAGATCAAGAGACATTTGATGAAATCGGTCCTGAATTAGCTGAATTAGAAACTAAGTTAGAGCAACTTGAGTTTCGTCGCATGTTTGCTGGTGATCACGATTCGTCTGACTGCTATATCGACCTTCAATCTGGTTCTGGTGGTACAGAGGCGCAAGACTGGACTTCAATGATGCTACGCATGTACTTGCGTTGGGCTGAAGCGAAAGGCTTCAAAACTGAAGTGATTGAAGTGTCAGAAGGCGAAGTCGCGGGTCTTAAGTCAGCAACGGTTCGCATCATTGGTGACTACGCGTACGGTTGGTTACGTACAGAAACGGGCGTTCACCGTTTAGTTCGTAAATCACCATTCGATTCAGGCGGTCGTCGTCATACTTCGTTTGCATCTGCGTTTATCTATCCAGAAGTGGATGAAAACATTGCGATTGATATCAACCCTGCTGATCTACGTATTGACGTATATCGTGCATCGGGTGCTGGTGGTCAGCACGTTAACACCACCGAATCAGCGGTACGTATTACTCACATTCCAACCAATACGGTTGTACAGTGTCAGAATGACCGTTCTCAGCATAAAAACAAAGATCAGGCGATGAAACAGCTTCGTGCGAAACTGTTTGAGCTTGAATTGCAGAAGCAAAACGCTGAGAAACAAGCGAATGAAGATGCGAAATCTGATATCGGTTGGGGTAGCCAAATTCGTTCATACGTACTAGATGACTCTAGAATTAAAGATTTACGCACCGGCATTGAAAACCGTAATACTCAAGCGGTTTTAGACGGTGACTTAGACAAATTTATTGAAGCTAGCCTGAAATCTGGCCTTTAAGCTTTTTACCGACAATACAGGGTACATGCAAAATGACTGATGCTGTTCAAAACGAAATGAATCAAGAACAAATCGCGCAAGAAGAAAACAAGCTGATTGCAGAGCGTCGTAGCAAGTTAGAGCACATCCGTAAGAGCTGCAAAGCGAATGGTCATCCAAATGATTTCCGTCGTGACAGCCTAGCTGGTGATCTACAAGCTGAGTTCGGTGAAAAGACTAAAGAAGAGCTAGAAGAGTTGAACCATATCGTTGCTATTGCAGGTCGTGTAATGGCTAAACGTGGTCCTTTCCTTGTGATTCAGGAGACTTCTGGTCGTATTCAAGCTTATGCATCTAAAGATGTACAAAAAGAGCTGAAAGAAAAATATCAAGGTCTAGATATCGGCGACATCATTGGTGTTAAAGGTGCATTACACAAATCAGGTAAAGGCGATCTTTACGTGAACATGGATGAGTACGAGTTGCTAACTAAAGCGCTCCGTCCACTTCCAGAAAAATTCCACGGTCTGACTGACCAAGAGATGCGTTACCGTCAGCGTTACGTAGACCTAATCGTTAACGAAGATTCACGTAAGACGTTTATCATCCGTTCTAAGCTAGTAAGTGCAATTCGTGCTTTCATGACTTCTAAAGGTTACTTAGAAGTTGAAACTCCGATGATGCATGTGATCCCAGGCGGCGCTACAGCTCGTCCGTTCGTGACTCACCACAATGCATTAGATATCGATATGTATCTACGTATTGCACCTGAGCTATATCTAAAACGCCTAGTTGTAGGTGGTTTTGATCGTGTGTTTGAGATCAACCGTAACTTCCGTAACGAAGGTCTTTCTCCTCGTCATAATCCAGAATTCACTATGATGGAATTCTACCAAGCGTACTCTGACTACAATGATTTAATGGATCTGACTGAAGAGATGTTAAGCACCGTAGCCATTAATGTTCTTGGTGCGACAGCAATGCCTTATGGCGACGAAATGGTTGAGTTCGGCGGTAAATACGCTCGCATGAGCATGTTCGAAGCAATTAAGCACTACAATCCAAACCACGCTCAAATCCAAGCGTTGACTGAAGAAGATCTACAAAACCGTGACCTAATGATTTCTATCGCGAAATCAGTTCACGTTGAAGTAGAAGATTTCTGGACTTGTGGTCAGCTTCTTGAAGAGATCTTTGGTGAAACGGCTGAACCAAAACTGATCCAGCCGACTTTCATCACTGGCTACCCAGCGGATATCTCTCCACTTGCTCGTCGTAGTGATAGCAACCCGTTCTTTACAGACCGTTTTGAGTTCTTCATTGGTGGTCGTGAAGTTGCGAATGGTTTCTCTGAGCTTAACGATGCAGAAGACCAAGATGCTCGCTTTAAAGCACAGGTTGATGCGAAAGAGTCTGGTGACGACGAAGCAATGTTCTACGATGCAGACTACATTACTGCTCTTGAGCACGGTCTTCCACCAACAGCTGGTCAAGGCATCGGTATTGACCGCTTAGCTATGCTGTTTGCAAACGCACACACTATTCGTGACGTCATTCTGTTCCCAGCAATGCGTCCGCAACAATAATTTGTTGCTTGCAATTGTCTGACCCGTCCTGATATGGGTTGACACATTTTAGTTAAAACGCTCGGTGTACTTCATCGGGCGTTTTGTATTTTAAGG